>JBILLY010000859.1:0-2805 GCA_044375835.1 Opitutaceae bacterium | reverse complement strand
TCGCCGCCAGATCGCGCAGGCGCAGGGTGCGGCGGCCGGCGAGCGGGTGGGCGAGGGGGAGGAGCACGCCGTTGCGCTCGCGCAACAACACGTGCGTCCGGAGCGCGGGCGTCGGCGCATCGGGATGGAAAAAGCCGCAGGCGAGGTCGCCGGCCTGCAAGGCGGCGAGTTGGGCGGAGGTGGGCGATTCGGTCAGCTCGAGGCGGATGCCGGGGTGGCGGCGGTGAAACTCCCGCAAGATGCGCGGCAGGACCGTCGCCATGGCGAGGCCGGTGAAGGCGACGCGCACGTGCCCGACTTGCCCGCCGGCGAGCGCCTGCAGGTCGGCCGGGATGGCGGCGAGGCCGCGGAGCAACGGCTCCAGGCGCTCGAGCAGGAGGCGCCCGGCGGGCGTGATCTCGACGCCGCGGCGGGTGCGGTTGAGCAGATCGGCGTCGAGCGCGGTCTCGAGTTGGGCGATGGCGCGGCTGAGCGCGGGCTGGGCGATGGCGAGGGTCTCGGCGGCCTTGCGGAAATGCAGCTGGCGGGCGACCTCGCGGAAGTAGACGAGGTGGCGCAGCTCGAACGGATACTGATACTCGCGCGGCATCACCGACCGCTAAAGAAGTATTTCCCGGTTATGGCAACACCGTGCTAGGCTGCGGTGCCGCGGGTGAGGGGTTCTGGGTTGAAACCGCGACCGATGACCCCTGACCTAACGCCTCCTTTTCCATGCCCAAATCACTCTTCGAAAAAGTCTGGGACGCCCATTCCGTCCGCCAACTGGCCAACGGCCAGACGCAGCTGCTCATCGGCACGCACCTGATCCACGAGGTCACCAGCCCGCAGGCCTTCGGCATGCTGCGCGACCTCGGGCTGAAGGTGCTGATGCCGCACCGCACCTTCGCGACGGTCGACCACATCGTGCCGACCAACGAACTCGTCGAGCCCTACAAGGATCCGCTGGCGCAGGCCATGATGGACGAGCTGCGGAAAAACTGCGCGCAGTTCGGCGTCACGTTCTTCGACCGCGCGACGGGCAAGCAGGGCATCGTGCACATCGTCGGGCCCGAGCAGGGCATCACGCAGCCCGGCACGACGATCGCCTGCGGCGATTCGCACACGTCGACGCACGGGGCTTTCGGCGCGATCGCATTTGGCATCGGCACCAGCCAGGTGCGCGATGTGCTCGCGACCCAGACGATGGCGCTCGGCGCGCTGAAGGTCCGCCGCATCGAGGTGAACGGCAAACTGCGCCCCGGCGTCTACGCCAAGGACGTGATTCTCCACATCATCCGCGTGCTCGGCGTCAACGGCGGCACGGGCTACGCCTACGAGTATGCCGGCTCGGTCTTCGACGGCTTCTCGATGGAAGAGCGCATGACGGTGTGCAACATGTCCATCGAGGGCGGCGCGCGCGTCGGCTACGTGAATCCCGACGAGACGACCTTCGCCTACCTCAAGGGCCGGCCCTACTCCCCGACCGGCGCGGCGTGGGAAGCGGCGGTGGCTTCGTGGCGGAGTTTCGCGAGCGATCCGGGCTGCCGTTACGACGATGTCGTGAAGATCGACGCGGCCGAGATCGCGCCGACGGTCACCTGGGGCATCAATCCCGGGCAGGGTATCTCGATCGTCGAGAACATCCCCGATCCCGCGAAGGCGACCTCCGACGACGACCGCGCGGGCATCATCGAGGCGCTCGCCTACATGAAGCTGCCCGCCGGCGCGCCGATCAAGGGCACCAAAATCAACGTGGCCTTCCTCGGGTCCTGCACCAACGGCCGCCTCTCGGATTTCCAGGAGGTCGCGAAATACATCAAGGGCCGCAAGGTCGCCCCGGGCGTGCGCGCCATCGCCGTGCCCGGTTCGCAGATCGTCGCGCTCCAGTGCGAAAAGCTCGGACTCGACAAGATCCTCGCCGAAGCCGGCTTCGAGTGGCGCGCCGCGGGCTGCTCGATGTGCCTCGCGATGAACCCCGACAAGCTCATCGGCGACGAGCTCTGCGCGTCGTCGTCCAACCGCAATTTCAAGGGCCGCCAGGGCTCGATCACGGGTCGCACCGTGTTGATGAGCCCCGTGATGGTCGCCGCCGCCGCGGTGACCGGCGCCGTGGCGGACGCGCGGGAGGTCTTCGCGGTGAATTGAGCGACGTGACGAGTGGCGAGGGACGAGTGATGCGCCTGCGGCAGGCCACCCCTCGTCCCATAGCCGCTCGGTCCTCCGCTCTTATCACTCCTCACCTATCACTTATCACTCTTCCAAAATGGCTCTCGAAAAAATCACCTCCGTGTCCGGCCGCGGCGTCTATGTGCCCGGCAACGACATCGACACCGACCGCATCATCCCGGCGCGCTTCATGAAGTGCGTCACCTTCGACGGTCTCGGCGAATTCGTCTTCTTCGACGTGCGCCACGATCCGTCGGGCAAGAAACTCGACCACCCGATCGACCGCCCCGAGCACAAGGGCGCGAAGATCCTGCTCTCCGGCGCCAACTTCGGCTGCGGCTCCTCGCGCGAGCATGCGCCGCAGGCGATCCACAAGGCCGGATTCCGCGCCCTCATCGCGGAGAACTTCGCCGAGATCTTCTTCGGCAACAGCACGACGCTCGGCATTCCCTGCGTGAACGCCGCCCGCGAGGACATCGCCAAGGTCGCCGCCGCCATCGCGGCCAATCCGGCGATCGAGATCACGGTCGACGTGGCCGCGCTCGAAGTGCGGTTCGGCGGCGATGCCATCAAGGTCACCCAACGCGAGACGGCGCGCGATGCGCTCGTCAACGGCCGTTGGGACGCGATCGGCGAGCTGCTCGACGGCGTGCCGGCGGT
>JBILLY010000858.1:0-2807 GCA_044375835.1 Opitutaceae bacterium | reverse complement strand
AGAACCCGGCGAAGCGCAAAAAGATCGAGACGATCGCGCTGCTGCTGCGCGGGGCGCTCGAGGCGGAGTCGAAAGTCGGCCTGAAGATGAACCTCCCGCGCAAGGCGCTCGACGGCGTGGTGCGCGAATTGCCGGCGCTGCGCAACCCGACGATCTCCCAACTGAGCAATCCGGACTGGATCGCGCTCGAGACGATCATCGACGAAAGCGTCGTCCGCGAAATCATCCCCCAGCTCAAGGCGCTGGGCGCCGAGGGGATCGTGGAGTATCCGTTGAACAAAGTGGTCTATTGATTTCCCTCCGACTTCGCCATGCCCACGACCGTCAAACTCGGCCTCCTCCAGCACGCCTGCGGCACCGACCCGAAGGCCAACCTCAAGAAGACCCTCGCGCTCGCCGAGGCCGCCGCGAAGAAGGGCGCCAACATCATCTGCACGCAGGAGCTCTTCCGCTCGCAGTATTTCTGCCAAGCGGAGAAACACGACTACTTCGGGCTCGCGGAGCCGATTCCCGGCCCGAGCACCGAGGCGTTCCAGAAGCTCGCGAAGAAGCACGGCGTGGTCGTGATCGCGTCGCTCTTCGAGCGCCGCGCGTCCGGCCTGTATCACAACACCGCGGTGATCATCGACGCCGACGGCGCGCTGCTCGGCGTGTATCGCAAGATGCATATCCCGGATGATCCGCTCTACTACGAAAAGTTCTACTTCACGCCGGGCGACACGGGCTTCAAGGCCTGGGACACCAAGTTCGGCAAGATCGGCGTGCTGATCTGCTGGGACCAATGGTATCCGGAGGGCGCGCGCCTCACCGCGATGCAGGGCGCGGAGATTCTCTTTTACCCGACGGCGATCGGCTGGCACCCGTCCGAGAAAGCCGAATACGGCCCCAACCAGCACGGCGCCTGGGAGACGATCCAGCGCAGCCACGCGGTGGCCAACGGCTGCTACGTCGCGGCGATCAACCGCATCGGCGTCGAAACCCCCGAGGGCGGCGACGGCATCGAGTTCTGGGGCCAGAGTTTCGTCGCGGGCACCAGCGGCCAGATCCTCGCCAAGGCGAGCGTCGACCGCGAGGAAGTCATGATCGTGCCGATCGACCTCGGCAAAGTGGACGTGACGCGCACGCACTGGCCGTTCCTCCGCGACCGGCGGATCGATGCCTACGGCAACCTGACGAAGCGCTTCATCGACTGAGCATGGCCGCCGCGAAGACGAAGACTCCGGCCGCGCTCGGCTACCGCATGCCGGCGGAGTGGGCGCCGCAGAGCGCGGTATGGCTTTCGTGGCCGCACAACCGCGCGACCTGGCCGGGGCAGTTCCGGCCCGTGCCCTACGACTACGCGAAGTTCGTGGCGGCGATCAGCCGCTTCGAGGACGTCCGGATCAATGCCGCGGCGAAGCTGCATCCGCGGGCCAAGCGCCTGTGCGCCGCGGCGGGCGCGGAAATGTCGAGGGTGACGTTCTACGATCACCCGACCAACGACGCGTGGTGCCGCGATCACGGCCCGATTTTTGTGCGCCACACCCGCACCGGTGAAATCGCGGTGACGGATTGGGTGCACAACGCCTGGGGCGGGAAGTATCCGCCTTACGACCTCGACAACGCGATCCCGCCCGCGATCGCGCGGGCGCTGCAACTGAAACGCTTCGAGCACGACATGGTTTTGGAAGGCGGCTCGATCGACGTGAACGGCGAGGGCCTGCTGCTCACGAGCGAACAGTGCCTGCTGAACAAGAATCGCAACCCGCACCTCTCGCAGGCGCAGATCGAGCAGACGTTGAAGGATTACCTCGGCGCGACGCAGATCCTCTGGGTGGGCGAAGGCATCGAGGGCGACGACACGGACGGCCACATCGACGACATCACGCGGTTCTACAAGCCGGACGGTTTCGTGACGGTGATGGAGTCGAACAAGCGGGAGAAGAACCACGGCTTGCTCAACGAGGTGATGGAGCGGCTGAAGTCGATGCGCACGCCGGCCGGGAAGAAGTTCGACATCGTCACGCTGCCGATGCCCAAGCCCTTCGGGTTTCGCGGCCAGCGGGTCCCGGCGAGCTACGCGAATTTTCTCATCATCAACGGCGCGGTGCTGGTGCCGACCTTCCGGCAGAAGAAACGCGACGCGGAGGCCTGCGAGACGATCGGGGCGTGTTTCCCCGGGCGCGAAGTGGTGCCGATCGATTGCTACCACCTGATCTGGGGGCTCGGCACGCTGCACTGCCTGTCGCAGCAGCAGCCGGCCTGAGGCAGCGTCCGCGGGGCCGCGGCGATCCGGCCTGCGGCTTGGGTCCGCTCAGGTCGCGGTGGGCGCGCGGCCCACGAGCAGTTTGTCGACGCGGTGGCGGTCCATGTCGATGACCTCGAAGAGCCAGCCGTCCCAGACGAAACGCTCGCCGGGCATAGGGATGTGGCCGAGGCGAGCGAGCGCGAAGCCGCCGACCGTCTCGACGCGGGGCCCGGCCGCCGGGAGCGGCGCGAAGGGGAAGACTCGGCGCGCCGCCTCGATCTCCATGGCGCCGTCGACGAGCCAAGAGCCGTCCTCGCGCTGCACGGCGCCGGGGGCGCGCCGGTCGCCCGGCTCCGGCAGATCGCCGACGATCGCCTCCATGACGTCGATCAGCGAAACGATGCCCTCGATCGCGCCGTATTCATCCGTGACGAGCGCGAGGTGTTTGCCGGATTTCTTGAACGTCTCGAGCAGCTGCACGACGGTGAGCGAGGCCGGGACGAAAAGCGGTCGTGTGAGTTGGTCGCGCAGCGCGGTGGCGACGCCGATGGCACTGTTGGCCCACAGCGCCTTGACGGAC
>JBILLY010000857.1:0-2811 GCA_044375835.1 Opitutaceae bacterium | reverse complement strand
GGCGGCCGAGCGGAAAGCGTCCCAGTTCTTGCGGTCAGGCCGTGTGTCCTGCGGTAGGCCGGGATCATAATGACAATTATCGCCCGTGCCGATGTAGAGATCGCCCTTCCCATCCATCCACATCGCGCCGCCCATGTGAAAGACGTGCTCGGTATCATAGGGCCAGGAGAGCAACTCCAACTCGGACTCCACCGGCATTTTTCCATCTTTCACCGTGAAACGGCTCACCCGCATCGTCCCCTGCTTCGCGGCCGGACAAAACAGAACATACAAATGCCCGCTCCGCTCGAAGTCACGCGCCACGGCCAGGCCGAGCAGCCCGACCTCGCCCTTGGCAAACGCCGGCACCTGCCCCAGCTTGCTGACCGCGCCCGACTTCGCGTCCCAACGCTTCACCCCGCCCCAGTATTCGACGAAGACCACATCGCCGCCGGGCAGGACTTCCATCTGGATCGCATCCCGGGCCGTCGGCACGAGGGTTTCCTTCTCAAAGCGGTTCGGATCGACCGGCTCGGCGGCCGGCAGGACGGCCCGCGGTGCGAGCAACAGGGTAAGGAGAAGCAGAGGAGAAATCGATTGGAGCCAAGGAAAGGGGCGTCGGATTTTCCCGTTGGGGTCCCGAGTCTTTTTGTCTGCTTGCAGGATGGCGACCAGGTTGGGGTAGATGCGCATGGGGGAAAGCGAGGGCGGATCAGGTGTAGGCACGCGCCCTCTGGCGCTGCGTGCCCAAGCCTTCGATGCCCAGTTCAACAACATCGCCGGGCTGCAGAAAAATCGGCTGCGGTTTGAGTCCCAGGCCGACCCCGGGCGGCGTGCCGGTGCTGATCACATCGCCGGGCAGGAGCGTCATGAACTGGCTGATGTAGCTGACCAGCTGGCGCACGCCGAAGATCATCTGCGCGGTGGTGCTGTTCTGGCGCACCACGCCGTTGACGCTGAGCCAGAGCTTCAGCGAATGCGGGTCGGCCACCTCATCGCGCGTGGCGAGAAATGGCCCGAGCGGCGCGAAGGTGTCGCAACTCTTGCCTTTCACCCACTGGCCGCCGCGCTCGAGCTGCCACTCGCGTTCACTGTAGTCGTTGTGCAGCACATATCCGGCGACGTGCTGCATCGCGTCCGCCTCGCTCACGTAGCTCGCGCGCCGGCCAATTATGATCGCAAGTTCCACTTCCCAATCCGTCTTCTTTGATCCGCGCGGAATGACCACATCATCGTCCGGTCCGACGATGGAGCTGGTGCTATTGAAAAAGAGAATCGGCTCTTTGGGGATCGGCATTCCAGATTCCTTCGCATGGTCCGTGTAGTTCAGCCCCACGCACACGATCTTGCTCGGGCGCGCGATACACGGGCCGAGGCGGACGTCTGGATTGACCATGGGCGCGGAGGGCGCATTCGCCATTACCCACGCTGCAAGGTGTTTGAGGCCATCGCCCCGGAAGAAGGCTTCGTCGTAGTCCGAGCCGAAGCCCGAGGCATCGATGCGGCGTCCGTCGTCGAGCAGGATGCCGGGGATTTCATGACCGAGCGCGCCATAGCGAATGAGTTTCATGGTCGGCAAACTCGGTAAATTGGGGAGTGGTACGAGGTCATACCAGTGCCACAACCCTTGTCAACGCCGGTTGAGTTGTACCGTTGAGCGCGCCGCGCAGGCGACAGAACAGAGAGGGTTTACGAAGGCCATTACAGATACGACTCGCCGGCGCTTGTGCGAACACTCGAACTCCGAAACGGGTAACGTTTGCCCGTGCCTTTGCACCTTGCGATCGTTGGCTCCCCGCGGTCCAACCGCGGGGGGCGAGCGCAAGTGAGCTGCCGCCTTTGCGGCTCCTTTCGGAGCACCGCAGTGATTTAACGGTTTTCACGGTTCTTTGTGAGAAATCGCCGCGGTCGCTCCGCGGCGTCGCCGCCTGCGCCAGGGCAGCGCTGCGAGGCGGCGGTTTCGATCGCGGCATTTTCGGCGAGGGTTGTGCGGGCGCACGATTCGAGCAGGTTTTTCATTTCCCGATTGGCCACGCGGGAACTCGCGGAAACGGCGCCGAGGAATTCTTGCAGGTGAAGCTGGAGTGCTTCGGGCGTGCCGTGCCACTCGGCGAGCCCGAGGTTCACCGCTTCCTCCGCATCGAAGATGCGGCCGGAGAAGACGAGTTCCTTGGCGCGGGCCAGCCCCACGCGGCGCACGGGGCGGAAACCGCCGCCCCAACCGGTGACGAAACCAAGTTTCGTTTCCGTCTGGCCGAACTTTGCGTTGCTCGACGCGAAGATCAGTCGCAGGCCATCGCGAGTTCGAGGCCGCCGCCGAGCGCGTAGCCTTCGACGCGGGCGATGACGGGCGGCAGCAAGGCAGTGAGGAGTGGGTGGGTGCGTTTAGTGTGCGGGCTATTTGGTGACGACAGTTGTTCCAAAGACCGTGAACTCGGCGACGCCGGGAGTAATGCCTTTCGGGGAGCCGAGGATGACGAGCCGGGCTCGCGTGCCGGCGGTGGGCTTGCATTCGCGATAGTCGATGAGCAGGTCTTCGTTGCTTTCGCTGCGGTCGAGGATCGTGGTCCATTTGTCTTTGGCGGTTTCGAGTTCCACGCGGTAGCGAAAGGGTCCGGGGTTGACTCCGTTCTTGGTGTCGAGGCCGATGTCTCGCCAGATGATGCGCGCGGCATGGATCGTGGCGGGTGCGCCGAAGATGCTGGTGAGTGTCGGCTGCATGTCGCCCTCCGCAGGCTGCCACCAGGTGCGCGTCTCGTTGTCCACCGCGAATCGGCCCGGGAGGTTCGGTGCGTTGGTGGAGCCGAGCGTTCCCACAAAGCCATTGATGGG
>JBILLY010000656.1:0-3528 GCA_044375835.1 Opitutaceae bacterium | reverse complement strand
CGGTATCCAAATGTTCAATCCAGTCGAAAAACTGCAGGAGTTCATCCGCCACCCCAGCGTCTCCACCGACTCGAAATTCCGCGACGGCATGAAAGGCGCGCAGGAATTCGTGTCGGGGCTCCTGGGTTCGCTCGGCTTCACGGTCGATGTGGTCAAAACCGAACTGCACCCGATCATCTTTGCCCAGCGCGGCGGCGACCCCGCGTGGCCGCACGTGGTCATCTACGGCCACTACGACGTCCAGCCGGCCGACCCGCTCAACCTCTGGAAAACGCCCGCCTTCGAGCCGACGATCATCGGCAACCGCATCTACGGACGCGGCGCCGCCGACAACAAGGGGCCGCTGATGACCAACATCGCGGCCGTGGCGCAGGCGCTGGAAGCCGACCCGCAGTTGCCGCTGCGCATCACGTTTCTCGTCGAGGGCGAGGAAGAGATGGGCAGTCCGAGCTTCCCGAAATTTCTCGAACGCTACGCGGGAAAACTCCGGGAAGCCGATTTTGTTTTTCTCTCCGACACCGCGCTGCCCAACGAGCAGCAGGTAGTGCTCACCTGCGGCCTGCGCGGGTTGGCGCTGTTCGATGTCCACGTGACCGGCCCCAAAGGCGATCTACACTCGGGCCTGCACGGCGGTGTTTTGCGCAATCCGATCCAGGCGCTGGCGGAGATTTTGGCGACCCTGCATACCCCAGAAGGGAAGGTAAACGTGCCCGGGTTCTACGAGGGCGTGCTCGACGTGCACCCGTGGGAACGCGAGGAGTTGAAGAAACTCGGTGCCGACGAGAAAGCCTACGCGGACTTTCTCGGCATCGACACCTTCTACCCGACGCCCGGGTTCACGCCGTTCGAGTCGGCGCGCTTCCAGCCCACGCTCGAAATCAACGGCATCGGCGGCGGCTACCAGGGGGAGGGGACCAAGACCGTGATTCCGAGCAAGGCCTTCGCCAAGCTCAGCTGCCGGTTGGTGCCGAACCAGGAACCGGACAAGATCAAGGCGCTCGTCATGGCCGCGATCCGCGCGCGGACGCCGGCGGGGGTGAAGGTGGACTTCGTCGACCAGCACAAGGGCGAGGCCTACGTCGTGGTGCCGCCCGACCGCAGCAATACGCCGCCCAACCAATCGCCGGTGCTTGCGCGCGCCTTCCGCGCCGCCGAGGCCGCGATCACGGAGGTGTGGGGTCGGCCGCCGCTTTACCTCCGCGAAGGCGGCAGCGTGCCGATCATCGCCGAAATCAAACACAAGACCGGCCTCGATTCGGTGATGTTCGGGCTGTTCCTGCCCGAGGACAACCTCCATGCACCCAACGAGAGCTTCAATCTCGACGTGATGCGCAAGGGCACGGAGACCACGCGCCGGATGCTGCTCGCGCTCGCCCGAAAAGCCTGAAACGCGCGGCGCGCGGTCATCTCGAGTCCGCCGGTCCGACAATACGTGCGGCGCCGCGGGCATGCCGGGCGCCGGCAAAAAAAAGACGCCGCGATCCGAGGATCGCGGCGTCGCCTTGAATGGAATGCCCCGCTGCGCTCAGAGCGCGGCCGGCTTGCTCTTCGCGGGATCGACGACGACGAGCTCGACGCGGCGATCTTTCGCCATGGTGGCGTCGTCGGCGTTCTTGGCGGCTTCGAGGCTGCCCTTCGACAGCGTGTCGAGCTTGTCGGCGGCGACGCCGATCGAGACCAGATACTTTTTCGTGGCATTGGCGCGACGGTCGCCGAGGCTCAGGTTGTATTCGGCGGTGCCGCGCCAGTCGCAGTGGCCTTCGAGCAGCAGGCGGTGGGTCGGGTTCTTGTCGAGGTAGTCCTTGGCAGCTTTCAGCTTCTCGCGCTCGGACGCTTTGATCGAAAACTGGTCGAAGTCGAAGAGGACTGCCTGGGACTTCAGGATCTCACGGTTTTGACCGAGGGGATCGAAGCCGTCGCCGCGGGCCGCAAGACCGAGATCTCCGGCCGTGCCGAGATTCACCGGGGCCGTTGATCCGCCCATATCCGGGCCACCCGGGCGGGGGCCGACGAGGGTCTCGGACGGGCTGGGCCGGGTCGGCTGTTTGGTGCAGCCCGCGAGGACCAGAGCGGCGCTCGCAACGACGAGAGAGAGCTTCTTCGGGAACAATTTCATGAGATTTGGAAAAGGGACGCTGGCGCAGTGCTATGGCCGAAGGGCCCGCGGGCTCGCAAGGCTTTTAGCGGCGGGGTTGTTCACACCGTCTTCTTGGGCTCGATGAGACCGACTTCCAGCGCGTAGCGCGTGAGACTCGCGACGTCGTGGAGGTTGAGTTTGCGCATGAGATTGGTGCGGTGGTTGTCGACCGTCTTCACGCTGATGCCGAGTTTGGCGGCGATCTCTTTGGTGCTGTGGCTCTCGGCGACGAGCTGCAGGATCTCGCGCTCGCGGTCCGTGAGAAAATCCGGGGCGTTGCTGGTCGCGGGATTGGCGACGACGTTGCGCAGCAGCGCGGCGACGGCAGGGCCGAAATATGTGCCGCCGTTGGCGACGGTTTCGAGGCCTTTCTTGAACTCGAAGAGACCGGCCGTTTTCTCGACGAAACCGTGGGCGCCGGCCTCGAGCATCTCGCGCACGAGGACCGGATTCTCATGACCCGAGAAGACGAGCACCCGCATCTGGGGAAGTTTCTTTCTGATGCGGCGGAGGATATCGACCCCATTGAGGCCGGGCAGCTTCGCGTCGAGGACGCAAACGTCGGGATTGGTGTCCAAGCACAGCTGGACCGCGGCCTGTCCGTCGCCCGCCTCGCCGACCAATTGGTAATTCGCGTCGAGCCGGAGAATTTCGACCAGCATCTCGCGGATTGCGGTTTGGTCTTCGATGATGACGAGGCGTTTCATGGAGTCGGCAAAAGTGCCCCGGGTGGTGGGTCGACTGGGATTCGAACCCAGAACCAACGACTTAAAAGGACGCTGCTCTACCATTGAGCTATCGACCCCCAGTCCGAAGAAGGGGTGAAAATGGGTTTCGGCGTCGGCGCATGGCAAGAAATTTTTCCCCCGAACGGTGTCGCGACCGTTGACCGCAGCCGCCGCGGGCGTATCCACGCGGCTAGCGCGCACTCCGTGGGAACAATTCAAAATTACACGAATCAGACGGAGGCAGAACGTATGTCTGCCAAAGCCCAGGAAGTTGCCCTCGATCGGCTGCTCGTCGATCGCTTCAAGAACGGTGATCAGGCGGCCTTCGACGAGATGGTGACCCGCTACTGGGATCGCATCTATTCGATGGTGCACCAGCTCCTGCGCAACCAGCAGGACGCCGAGGAGGTGACGCAGGATGCCTTCATCCGGGCGCATCGCGGTTTGGCCAATTTTCGCGGCGATTCGGCGTTCTCCACGTGGCTCTACCAGATCGCGACCAATCTGGCCCGAAACCGCTACTGGTATTGGTGGCGGCGCAAGCGCGACCGGTCCGTCTCGATCGACGCTCCGGTCAGCGCCGACAACGATCTGACGCTCGCCGACGTGATCCCGGCCGAGGTGGAGTCGCCGGACGACATCACCGTCACGCAGGAAGTCGTG
>JBILLY010000163.1:0-8175 GCA_044375835.1 Opitutaceae bacterium | reverse complement strand
CGCAAAGCACCGGGAGATTCTCGTGTTGCGGAACATCAAGAACCTTTCCTACGAAGAGATCGCCGCGATTCTCGGGATTTCCGTGGGCACGGTAAAGAGCCGCATCGCTCGCGCCCGCGAGAGTCTGCGCTCAAAGCTGGGAGAAGATTTCAAATGAAACAGTCGGAATTTCTGGAGCTTTTGAACCTGTATCTCGACCACGAGATCACGGCGGCCGACGCGGCCCGGCTGGAGGGCGCGGTAGCCGCGGATCCGGCGCGCCGCAAAATCTACGAAGAGTATTGCAGGATGCACAAAGCGTGCAGCTTGGTCGCGATGGATTTCCGCTCCGCAGACGGCACGGTGGTCGCCGCGGTGGACAAGGTGGTGCCGTTTGATTTCGCCGCGACCCAGGCGGCGGCGCGCCGCCGTCGTATGATCGGCTATGTGAACGGCGGCTTGGCGGCAGCGGCGTGCCTGGCGGTCGCGTTCGTCGGCTTCCGCGTCTTCGGCGTTTCATCGCCCGCGGAGGGGGCCCTCGCCACCAACGACGTCGTTGCCGCCCGTAGTCCGGGTGTTGCGGTCGCCGCGTCTGCGGTCCCAAACGCCGCCGCAGGTGGCGCGGCCCCGTCGTCGGCACGAGAACTCGGCGGTTCGGTCCACGCCCGCGCGGCGAACACGGAGGCGCTCCCTGCGCCCAAGTGGGTGTCCGCTCCGCTGGTTCTCTCCGCGTCGTCCTCCGCGACAGGGATGACTGCTGCGCTCCGCCAAGCCGATGACCAACTCGCTTGGATCCAGAGCGTGCAATTCACGCCGATCCAGTCGCGGGTGCAGTTGGAGCAGATTCGCTTCGACGCACAGCCGGCATCCCTTCAACCCGAAGGCCGCGCCTTGGGCGGGCGGATCATGCCGCTGACGGAACCTGCGGCTGAAATGGCCGCGTTTCGCTTCGTGAAGTGAGTTCGACGGCGGCGCGGAGCGCTTACTCCCCGCTGCCGAGCGCCTTTTTGATCAGGCTTTCCGTGGTGGCCTTGGTGCCCGAGGCGAGGGCTGCCCGGCGCACCGCCTGATCGGCGTCGGATTGTTTGTAGCCGAGCGCCACAAGGGCGGAAACCGCGTCGCGCTGCAGCTGGCCGGCGCCTCCTGTGCCGGTATCTGCCGTCGGACTCGCGGAGGACGTCGGCGCGACGGAAACGTCGGAGTCGGTTCCAAGCTTGCCCCGCAGTTCGACCACCAGGCGCTCGGCGGTCTTTTTGCCGATTCCCTGGCATTTCGCGAGCAATCCGATGTCACCGCTCCGGATCGCGCTTTGCAGCGACGGCAACGACAGCCGGCTCATGATGGAGAGCGCCATCTTGGGGCCGACGCCGGTGACGTTTTCGATCATCAGTCGGAAAAAATCCCGATCCTCCGGCGTCGCGAAGCCGTAGAGGGTCTGCGCATCCTCGCGATAGATCACGAGTGTATGCAGTTTCACCTGGGCGCCGGGGGAGGGGAGTCGTTCCGCCGTGGTGACGGGCACGTTGACCTCGTAGCCGAAGCCGTTGAGTTCGACGATGGCGCGCAGCGGAGTCGACTCGGTGAGCAAACCTTGGATGGAGGTGATCATCATTTCAGCCCCAGCACATCCTGCATGTCGTAGACGCCGCGGGGCTGCGCGACCACCCATTGCGCCGCGCGCAGGGCGCCGCGCGCGAAGATCCCGCGATCGCTCGCTTTGTGCGTGAGTTCCACCCGCTCCCCCAAGGCGGCAAACATCACGGTATGGTCGCCGACGACATCGCCGCCGCGCAGGGCGTGGACCCCGACCTCTGTCGGTGTCCGCTCGCCCGTGATTCCTTCGCGGCCGTGGCGCAGCGCGGCGGCGGAGAGCTTGCGCTCCTCCAAAATGATCTCGAGCAGGCGGGCCGCCGTGCCGCTGGGGGCGTCTTTCTTGAACCGGTGGTGCATCTCGATCACCTCGGCGTCGTAGTCGGCGCCGAGCACCGCGGAGGCCCGGCGGGTCAGAGCGAAGAGGAGGTTTACGCCGACGGAAAAATTTCCGGCCCAGACACATGGCACGCGGGCGGCGAGCGCGAGCAGTTCGGATTTCTCCGCCGCGGCGTGGCCCGTGGTGCCGAGGACGACGGGTTTGCCGTGGCGGACTGCGGCGTCGAGCATCGCGCGGGTCGCGTGGTGCGCGCTGAAATCCACGACGACGTCGGAGAGACGCAGGGCGGCGTCGAGGTCATCGCCGACATCGACGGCGGCGCCGACGGTCAGGCCGAGATCACGGGCAGCGGCCGCGACGGCCTGGCCCATGCGGCCCTTGGCGCCATTGATCAAGATGCGGGGAGAGGTGCTCATCGGGTGTGACGCAGCTCAGTCGAGCTGGGCGAGGACCTTTTCCAGCTTGGCGGCGTTGTCCGGCGACATACCGCACAGCGGGGAACGGACCTCGTCGGAGGCGATGATGCCGGCGCGGACAAGGGCGGTTTTGATCGGCACGGGGTTGGGCTCGATGAACAGGGTTTTGAAGGCCGGATACAGCCGGCGATGGAGTTTGCCGGCCTTCGCGAAATCGTTGCCGAGGGCGAGGCGCACCATCTTGCCGATCTCACGCACGTAGAGGTTGGAGGCCACGCTGATCACGCCCTCCGCGCCGACCGACATGAACGGAAGCGTCAGCGAATCGTCGCCGCTGAGCACGGTGAGGCTGTTGCCGAGCGTCTGCTTGAGCTGGTCGACGCGGTCGACGCTGCCGCCGGCTTCCTTGATCCACGCGACGTGCGGATACTTCGCGCGCAGACGGGCGACGACCTCGACGCCGATCTCGATGCCGCAGCGGCCCGGGATCGAATAGAGGATGATGGGTTTGTCGGTTGTGTCCGCGACCGCGCAGAAATGGCGGAAGAGTCCTTCTTGGCTCGGCTTGTTGTAGTAGGGCGCGACCACGAGCATCGCGTCGGCGCCGGCCTCGTGGGAGAGGCGGGTGAGCTCCACGGCTTCGTGGGTGGAGTTGGAGCCGGTGCCGGCGATCACGGGGACGCGACCGCGGGCTTCCGCGATCACGAAGCGGATGACTTCCATGTGTTCGTCCCACGTAAGTGTCGGCGATTCGCCGGTGGTCCCGACCGGCACAAGACCGTCGATCCCGCCTTTGATCTGGTGGGCGACGAGTTTTTTCAGGTCGGGGTAGGAGACCTGACCGTCGCGAAACGGTGTGGCGAGCGCAGTGATCGTGCCGGTGAGCGGGCGGAGTTTCATGGAAATGGGCAATGAAGCCTTGCGGATCAAACCACGGCGAAATAGGCACACCGCAACGCTTTTTTCCCCATGTCGACCGCCGCCGCCGTCACACCGCACACGGAAATGATCAACGACCTGCTCCGCCTCGCCGTGGATAGCGGTGTGAGCGACGTGATCATCAAATCCAACAAGCCCGGCTACGTGCGGCTCGCCGGAAAGTTGAAGCCGGTCGACATGGAGCCGATCTCCTGCCCGGAGGCGGAAGCGTTTGTGGTGGAGCACGTGCCGAAGATTTTCCGGCCGCGTTGGGACAACGAGGGGCAGGTCGACTTTGCCTACGCGGCGGATGGGGTGGGGCGGTTCCGCGTGAACGCGTTTCACCAGCGCGGACTCGTGAGCATCGTGATGCGCCACATCAAGAGCACGGTGCCGACCTTCGAACAGCTCGGTCTCGGCCAAACCGAGCAGGCCCTGATCAAACTCGCGCAGGCAAAGGACGGCATTTTGCTCGTGTGCGGCGCGACCGGCTCCGGCAAGAGTTCGACGATGGCGGCGATGATGAACTGGATTAACCACAATCTGGACAAACACATCGTCACCATCGAGGACCCGATCGAATACACGTTTCAGGACGAGAAATCGCTTTTCCAACAGCGCGAGATCGGGCTCGACGTCCCGAACTTCGAATTGGCGATCAAGGCCGTGCTGCGCCAGAACCCCGACATCATTCTCGTCGGTGAAATGCGCGACCGGGAAACGTTCGAAACGGCGATCTCGGCCGCGGAGACCGGGCACCTGGTCTTTTCGACCATGCACGCGGCGACCGTGGCGCAGTCCTTGACGCGGTTGTTCGAGTTCTTCCCCGCCGAGGAGGTCGTGCAGGCCCGGCGCGCCATCGCCGGTTCGCTGCGGGGCTTTGTTTGCCAGAAGCTCGTGCCAACCGCCGAAGGCACCGGGCGTGTCCCGGCGAACGAGATCCTCACCGCCGATGCGACCGTCAAAAATCTGATCCTCGAGGGGCAGAACGAGAAGATCCAGGGGCTCTTGGAGAGCAATTCCGACTCCTCCACCTTCTCGTTCAACAAGGACCTCTACCGGCTCTGGAAGGCCGGCCGGATCTCGAAGCAAGATGCGCTGCGCTTCTCGCCGAATCCCCAGCAACTCGAGATGAACATGAAGGGGATCTTCATCAAATCTTGAGCGCTTCCCGCGTCTATTTGGCTTGGCGCGGATCCCGCCGTCGGCGGTCGATGCGGGCCGCTGTTCTTCTGGTCTTCGCGGCGGATTTGGCTTCAGCCGTGGCGCAGGAATCGCTGACGGTCGACTCGCGCCGACCGACGGCGGCGCCGTCCCGGGTGCAGCAATCGGAGCGCGAAGCGCCGGACGCGCTCGGCGCGGCCAAGCGCGATTTCGATGCCGTGCGGCAAAGTCGCACCCAGGGAACGGCCCCCGGCGAACGCGCATTGCCCCGTTTCACGTTGCCTGAACTCAACCAGGGCGCGGGTGTCACCGGCACCACGAGACCCGCGGACGCCGCCAACCGCACCGGCGGCAAGTCGCGCTTGGGCCACGAACCGAATTGGCTCGTAAACGGCGTGTCGGTCGAACGGGAGGAAGCGCGACGCCGGGGTGATCACGGAGGCCGGGAGCGCTCCGCGGACGCTGGCGCATCGGTGCGGGGCGGAGACGCGTCGATTTCCCCGACAGGAACGGAAATGCGCGGCCACGAGCCGAATCGGGCGCGGCCCGCACGCATCCCCGAAGGCGCGGGAAAATCCGTCGCCGAGCGGGCCGCAGCGGTGAACCCGTTGAACCCATTTCTCGCGGACTGGATGAGCCCATCGGACTACGCGCTGCTGGCGGCGCGCGGCGGCGGCGACCGAGCCAACGCAGCGGGTGCCCGCGGGCCGGCCTCCCCCGTTGGAACAGGCTCGGCAGATTGGCTGAAAACACTGAGTGCGACCGATCCGGAAATCGCCGCTGTGCTCCAGCCATCGGGCGACGTCATGGGCACACTGAAGCCGGGACAAGCGGGCGGGCCGGCAAATCCCTTTCTCGCGGCGCTCGAGCCCGCGGGAGCTTCCAATGCAACGGACAACGGCCGGGGCGCCACGGGCGCCGGTGCTCGCGACGTGCGGGGCCTGGAGATGGCGAACTTGCCGGCTGTCGCTCGTGCCCCTCAATCGTCCCTTTCGTCGACTCTTGCGACACCGCCCGGAGCGACGCCGTCCGCCGATCGAAACCAAGCGCCCGCAGTCGCGCCCGTGCCGGATTTTGCCAAACCGAAGACCGACGAAAAATTGTTCAAGCCGCTGAAGCGTTTTTAGGGCTTGGATTCGCCGGGAGCGGGCGATTGTCTCGCCTGTTCCAAACATGGCGTTGTCACTTCTATTTGCCGGACAGGGGGCCCAAAAAGTCGGTATGGGCCGTTCGTTGGCCGAACAGTCGGCAGCCGCGCGCGTTCTCTACGCGGAGGCTAATGATGTGCTGGGCTGGGACTTGGCGAAACTGAGTTTCGAGGGGCCGGAGCCGGAGCTGACGCAGACCAAGATCTGCCAGCCGGCGCTGTTTGTGCATGGCATGGCGTTGCTCGCGGCCCTCCGCGAAGGCGGCAAACTGCCCGCGGGCGAGCCGACTTCCGCGCTGGGGCTCAGTCTAGGGGAATTGACCGCGTATTGCGCGGCGGGCGTCTACGATTTTTCCACCGGGCTCAAGATCGTGACGGAGCGCGGGCGGCTGATGCAACAGGCCTGCGAGCAGACGACCGGCTCGATGGCGGCGATCATCGGCGAGGAGCGCGCGACGGTGCAGGCGCTGTGCGCGGATTTCGACATCGAGGCGGCCAATTTCAACGCCCCGGGGCAGATCATCGTCTCCGGCGAAAAACCCAAGGTCGCCGCGGCGGTCGCCGCCGCCAAAGACCGCGGGCTCAAGCGCGTGATGCCGCTCAACGTCGCCGGTGCCTACCATTCGCGTTTGATGGAGCCGGCGCGTGCCGCATTTGCGGCCTATCTGGCGGGCATCGCGTTCGCGGCGCCTCGCTTCGGGGTGTTCACCAACACCACGGGAGCGGCGATTTCCGACCCCGCGGCGATCAAGGCCGCCTTGGTCGCGCAGGTGGTTTCCTCCGTGAAATGGGAAGACTGCATGCGCGCGGCCGCCGCGGGAACGGCGGTTTTCTGGGAACTCGGGCCCGGCGGAGTCTTGGCCGGACTCGCGCGCCGCACCGACAAATCCTGGAATGTGAAGTCGTTTTCCGAATACGCCGATCTGGCGACCGCCTGAACCCACCGATGTCTTCCCGCTTTACCCGCAATTTCTGCATCATCGCCCACGTCGACCACGGGAAGACTACGCTCTCCGACCGGCTGTTGGAGTTTACCAACACCGTCGAGCAGCGCGTCATGACCGACCAGCACCTCGACGCGATGGACCTCGAGAAGGAGCGCGGCATCACGATCAAGTCGCACCCGGTCACGATGAACTACCGGGCCAAAGACGGGCAGGTCTACAAACTCAACCTCATGGACACGCCCGGGCACGTGGACTTCTCCTACGAAGTCTCGCGCAGCCTCGCGGCCTGCGAAGGCGCGGTGCTCCTGATCGACGCGGCTCAGGGCGTGGAAGCGCAGACGGTCGCAAACGCGCACCTCGCGTTCACCCAGAAGCTCAAGGTCATACCGGTCATCAACAAGATCGACCTGCCCAGCGCGAATCTCGAACTCTGCACCAAGCAACTCGAGGACATCCTGACGATCCCCGCGGAAGAGGCGATCCTCGCGAGCGGCAAATCCGGTATCGGCATCGAGGACATCCTTGAGGCGGTGGTGCAGCGCGTGCCGCCGCCCCGTTGGACGGAGTATCCGCAGATGCGGACGCTGGTCTTCGATTCGCTCTACGATTCCTACCGCGGCGTGATCTCCTACGCCCGGGTGTTTTCCGGTTCGATCCGGGCCGGCGAACAGATGCTGCTGATGAGCAACGGCGTGAAATCCGAAGTGAAGGAAGTCGGGGTGTTCACGCCGAAGATGGAGAAGCGCGACATCCTGCAGGCCGGCGATGTCGGCTACGTCGTCTCCAACATCAAGAGCACCGCCGACATCAAGATCGGCGACACGATGACGATCGCCAACCGGCCCGCGTCCGAGATGCTCCCGGGCTACAAGGAAGTCCGCCCGATGGTGTTTTGCGGTCTGTATCCGCTGGAGAGCGACGACTACGAGAAACTCAAAGCCGCCCTCGGCCGGCTGCGGCTCAACGATTCGGCCTTCATCTACTCGTCGGAAAGCTCCGTCGCGCTCGGCTTCGGTTTCCGCTGCGGGTTTCTCGGTTTGCTCCACATGGAGATCATCCAGGAGCGCATCCGCCGCGAGCACGACGTGGAGATCATTTCCACCTATCCGAGCGTCGTCTACCACGTCGTCCCGCACGGCGGTGAAGTCATCGAGGTCGACAATCCGATCAATCTCCCCGACCCGGGCACGATCGAGGAGATCCGCGAGCCCACGATCACGGCGTCCATCATCCTCCCCAACGACAGCATGGGCGACATCCTCGCGTTGATCATGGAGAAGCGCGGCGTGTGCGACCACACCGACACGCTCGACATGAACCGCGTGATGCTGAAGTGCACGCTTCCGCTCAACGAGATCCTCGTCGATTTCAACGACCGGCTGAAGAGCATCACCCACGGTTACGGCTCCATGGACTACGAGCTCGGGGCTTACCGAACTTCGGACCTCGTCAAGATGGACATCATGATCAACGGGGATCCGGTCGACGCGTTCGCCAGCATCGTGCACCGCGAAAAGGCGGAATCCAAGGGGCGCGAACTGTGCGAGAAACTTGCCGAAATTATCCCGCCGCAGATGTTCAAAGTCGCAATCCAAGCTGCGATCGGCGGAAAGATCATCGCCCGCGACAACGTGCGCGAGATGCGCAAGGACGTCACCGCCAAGTGCTACGGCG
>JBILLY010000854.1:0-2825 GCA_044375835.1 Opitutaceae bacterium | reverse complement strand
CGCTCTACGGTTTCGCCGACGTGCGGCACAACGCCCTCGGTTCGCTCAACGCCGCCTTCGAGCGCATGCTCGAATTCGGCCTGAGCGACTACGCGAAGTTCAACACCGATCTGCGCGGCTTCGCCTACGACACGGACGTGCCCGGCGCGGTGAAGAACGTCTCCGCGCTCCATCCCCTCGGCCTCGCCCTCGTCACCGACCGCGCCGAGATCTACACGAAGCTCGCCCGGCCGCTGATGGAGTTCTTCGTGTCGCGCGAGCGTTTCCTCTTCACCACCGACCCCAAGGTGAAGGGCCAGTCGGCCTCCGCGCGGCTTGGCGGCCTCGGCGCGCCGCTGACCGAGTATGCCAACCTCTACGCGATGTCGGCCCGGCGCACGCCCTTCTTCCGCACCGCCGCCGAAGGGCTCTTCGGGCAAGACCGCGTGCTCAACCTCGAAGGCAAAATCCGCGGCGACAACTGGTCCAACGCGCTCGCCCTCTACCGCGCCACCGGCGAGCGCCGCTGGCTCGAGCACGCGGTGAAGGACGCCGATGCCTACCTGGCGCGCCGCGTCGCCGTGCGCCCCGCCGACTACGCCGATCCCGATTCGCGCGGGCTGTTTTTCTGGACCGCGTTCACGCCGCAGTGGATCGAGCTGTTCGAACTCTACGAGGAGACCCGCGAGGCGCGCTTCCTCGCCGCCGCCCACCGCGGCGCGCGCGACTACGCGCAGTTCGTGTGGCTCGCGCCGCGGATTCCGGACGGCGACGTCCGCGTGCACGAGGACGGCCTCGCGCCCGCCTACCGCGGCGGCCCGCGCTTCCCGCGCATCAAGGCGGAGCCCGAAACCGTTCCGGCATGGCGCACCTCCGAGATCGGGCTGACGAGCGAGTCGGCGCCGACGAGCAAGGGCGCGCGCGGGATCTTCCTCGCGTGCTACGCCCCGTGGATGCTGCGCCTCGCCGCGCTTACGAACGACGCGTTTCTCCATGACATCGCCCGCTCCGCGATCATCGGCCGCTACACGGACTTCCCCGGCTACCATATCAACACGGCGCGCAACACCGCCTACGAGAAGCCCGGTTTCGCCCGCCGCGGCAAAGACGAGCTCAACTCCACGACCTCGATCCACTACAACCACATCTGGCCGCACCTCGCGCTGCTGCTCGACTACCTCGTGGCGGACGCGTTCGCAAAGTCGCGCGGGCAGATCGATTTTCCCGGCCGCTACGCCGAGGGCTACGGCTACCTCCAGCAACGCGTCTTCGGCGACCGCCCGGGCAAAGTCTACGACGAGACCGGCCTCTACCTGTGGATGCCGCGCGGCGTGGTGTCCGTCGATCACCCGGAACTCAATTTCGTGTCGGCGCGCGGCACGGCCAAGGTGGCCGTCGCGCTCACCAACCAATCGAAGTCCGCGGTGAAAGCGCACGTGACGCTCTCGCGGGAACGCGTCGCGCTCGCCCCCGGCGCCAAGGCGACGGTAACGGTGTGGGAGAACAACCGGCGCGTCCGCGAGGAGCCCTTGGCGGGCGATGCCCGCATCGCCGTCGATGTCGCGGCGGAGGGCATCACCACATTGATCATCAGCGGCGTGACACCGCGCGTGGACTTTCAGGATCAGATTCTCGACCGCGCCGCCCGGTTGCCGTCGCAAAGCGTCGTCGACCTCGGCTGGCGCGGGGCGCGCGGCGTCGTGCTCGCGTTCGGTGCGGGCGAGCTGACCAGCGCCTACGTTTATTTGCCCGACGTGGAGCGCACGGTGCAGCGCTGCACGGTGCATTTTCGCCAAGGCAGCGGGGAGGTTCGCACGCTCACCGACGTCGCCTATCCGTTCGATTTCACGCTCCCGGTGACGGGCGACGCGCCGCTGGAATTTTGGTTCGAAGTGCAGTCGACTTCCGGCGTGGGCGAGAAATCGCCCGTCGGCCGTTTGCTCCTGCGATAACATCCCCCGCAAAAAATCCCCCGCCCCATGCCCGCCTCCACCCCGTCCCCCGCTCCCGCCTCCGCTCCGACTCGTCGCCGGTTTCTGGCGACCGGAGCCGCCTTCGGCTCCGTCCTGATTCTGCCGCATGGTCTGCGCGGCCAGGGCACGCGCTCGCCCAACGAGCGCCTGCGCATCGCGCAGGTCGGCGTGGGCGGCCGCGGCGGCGCTTCCCTTTCCGGCCTCGCCGACGAACAATTTGTCGCGCTCTGCGACGTCGACGAGAAGCGCAGCCGGGCCGGCCTCGCCGGTGGCAAGAAAGCGACGCCCGAAGCGGCTAGGCTGAAAGATGCGAAATGGTTCAAGGACTTCCGCGTGATGTTCGAGCAGATGGAGGACAAGATCGACGCCGTGGCGATCGCGACGCCGGACCACATGCACTTCCCGATCGCGATGGCTGCGATCGCGCGGAAGAAGCACGTCTACGTGGAGAAGCCGATGTGCCGCTGCCTCGCGGAAGTGCGTCGCCTGCATGCCGCCGCCAAGGCTGCGGGTGTCGTGACGCAGATGGGCAATCAAGGCCGCGCCGCCGAGGGCATCCGCCTCGCGCGCGAGTGGGTGCAGGCCGGCCTGATCGGCGAGGTCCACACGGTGCACACCTGGACGGACCGCCCGCGCACGCCGTGGTTTTACCCGGCCGATTTCGATCCCGATGCGAATCCCAAGGAGACGCCGGTGCCCGAGACGCTCGACTGGGAGCTCTGGCTCGGCGTCGCGCCGCCGCGTCCCTACCGTCCGGAACTCGTGCCGTCCTTCTGGCGCGGCTTCACCGACTACGGCACCGGCTCGCTGGGCGACATGGGGTGCCACCAGCTCGACGCGCCGTTCTACGCGCTCGATCTCGGTTCGCCCACG
>JBILLY010000066.1:0-11748 GCA_044375835.1 Opitutaceae bacterium | reverse complement strand
CTGCGCCGCGCCGCGAGCCTTGATGCCGCGCTGCGCGATTGGGCCACGCGCCGGGAAATCGCCGCCGCGTGGTCCGAAGCTGACGCAACTGCGCCCGAAACCGGCGCTGTCCTTGCGCCCGAGCCCGCGCGCACCACGCGCTCGCTTTCCCGCAGCTGGCGGTGGCCGCTCGCCGCCGCCGCAACCGTCGCGCTGAGTGTCGCGACCTATCATTTCGGCACGCTCTCGGCCCCGCAGCCACTCGGGCCCGGCACGCGCGCACTGGCTGACGGCACGGTCGTGGAACTCAACGGCGCCGCCGTGATCGTCTCCGACTTCACCTCCACCGAACGCCGCGTGCGGCTGGAGCGCGGCGAAGCTCACTTCACGGTCACCAAGGACGCCGCCCGCCCCTTCACCGTCACCGCCGCCGGCGTCGCCGTGCGCGCCGTGGGCACCGCGTTCAACGTCCGCCTCGCCGATGCCGCCGTCGAGGTGCTCGTCACCGAAGGTCAGGTGCGCCTGCAACCGCCGCCGGCCCCCGCGGCCCTCGTGAACTCACCCTCCTCTCCACTCGCCGCGCCCGAGCCCATGCTGGCCGCACGCCAGCGCGCCGTAGTCGCCATTACGCCGTCCGCCGCTCCGCCCGAGATCGCCACACTCACGCCCGGCGAGATCGCGCGGGTGCTCGCGTGGCAGCACCGGCTGCTCAACTTCACCGCGACCCCCCTCGGCGACATCGTGGCCGCCTACAACCGCCGCAATGCCACGCAGCTCGTTCTCGCCGATCCGGGCCTGGCCGCGCTGCGCGTGAGCGCGTCGCTGCGCTCGGACAATGTCCACGGTTTCGTAAAGCTGCTTGAGACGGGTTTCGGCGTGCGCGCCGAACTCCGCGGTGATTCCGAGATCCTGCTCAGCCGTCCGCCCTGACCCCTTCGTTCCGTTCGCTTTGCCTGCCCACCCCCCAAACCCCGTTCGCCCCGCCTTCTCCCGCCTGCGCGCCCGCTTCACTGCCGCGTGGCTGGGTTGGCTATTGTCACTCGGCGGCGCCCTCGCGGGCCCTGACCACGCCGCGCGCACCTTTCGCGTCCCCGCCGGGCCGGCGAGCGAGTCGCTCAAGCAGTTCGCCGAGCAGGCGCAGCGCGAGATCCTGTTTCCCTCCGAACCTGTGGCCGATGTGCGCACGCAACGCGTCTTCGGCGACTACCCACCGCGCGAAGCGATCGATTTGATGCTCGCTGGCACGCGCCTGCGCGCCCTCGAGGCGGCCGACTCCGGCGGCTTCGTCATCTCGCCCACCGCGGGATCCCTTCCCTCGACGCCCCAATACAACCCTCCCTCCATCAAGACCAATACCTCAAACGTGAAAAATACATCACCGCTCACTGCATTCATCACTCGGCTAAGTCTCGCGGTCGCGCCGCTCGCGACGACCGCATTTGCCGCGCCAGCCGCACCGGCTGCGGATCAAACGGTCCTACTCACCACCTTCGAAGTCGCGAGCACCCGCGACTCGGGATACCGCGCGACCAACTCGGTCTCCGGCACCCGCGTCAACGTGAAGCTCATGGATGTGCCGCAGACCATCTCCGTGCTCACCTCGGACTTTATCCAGGACATCGGGGCGACGGATCTCGACGAGGCCCTGATCTACACCAGTGGCGTCGGCACGGCCGGGTTTTTCGCGGGCCAATACACCATCCGCGGCTTCCAGACCGGCAGCCCGCGTCGCAACGGCATCAATTTTTCCACCTCCAACGCCATCGGCACCTCCGTGGTCGACCGCGTCGAGGTGGTGAAAGGCCCCTCCAGCGCGCTCTACGGCACCGGCGGCCCCGGCGGCGTGGTCAACATCGTCACCAAGCAGCCCCAGGCGAAGCGCGCCACCGCCATCGAGACCTCCGTGGACAGCGAGGGTTCGCTCCGCGGCGAGTTCGATCTCACCGGCCCGCTCACCCGCGAGGGCACGCTACTCTACCGCATGATCGTCGCCGGCCAAAACCAGCAATCCACCCGCCAATTCGGCGAGCGCGAGAGCTGGCATCTCGCCCCGTCGCTGCGCTGGAACATCCGCGGCAAACCCTATCCCACCACGCTCAGCGTGACCGCCGAGTGGCTCCATGTTCCGCGCATGACGTCGTCCGACGAACGCTTCCCGCAGGTCGTCGAGTCCCGTCCCGCCCCCGTCGGCAGCAACCGAACACGTATGATCGACATCGCCACCGGCTACGTGCCCGGGCTCGACCGCGAGTTCAACATCGCCGGCCCCAACGCCCGCCGCACCGATGATGAGGTGTATTTCGAGGCCACGTTCACGCACGCCTTCAACGACCACTTCTCCGCGCGCGCCGTCTACTCCGACTCCCAGCGCCACCAGGATCGCTTTACCCAATTTGCCAACGGCTCGCTCAAGCGCGACACCGCTGGCAACCTGCCCCGCACCGTTCCGATTCAGTCATGGCGCTCCGACACCGACCAATGGAACCGCACCGTGCGCGGCGACCTCAGCTACGCGCAGAATTTCTCCGCGGCGAAGCTCAACGTCGTCCTAGGCGCGCAGGACACCCGTGCCGCGGGCACCAACTCCGTCTTCCGCAACCTGCGCCGGCCCGTCTTCAACCTCTTCGCGCCCACCGCCGCCGACTACAACCTCGGCAACTTCCCTGCGGACTACAATCACCTCGTCCTCCAGCGCACCGCGAGCCGCGGCCAGCAAATCAACGCCATCGGCAACGCCCAGTTTTTCGGCGAGCGCCTCAGCCTAATCGGCGCGGCCAACCGCGACTTCTCACGCTCCGGCGTCCAGATCTCGCCCGATCTGCGGCCCTCCGGCGGACAGGCCCCGAGCGTGCTGGTCACGCCGCGCACGTCGTTCGACAGTTTCCAAGGCGGATTCGCCTTCCGTGTGCTGCCCGGCGCCAACCTCTTCTACTCCTACTCCGAGTCGATCCAAGGCAACGGCGCCCAGTTCCCCAACAATCCACAGGAAGGCACCGGCCACGAGGCCGGCGTCCGCGTCGAGACCCTCGGCGGCCGTCTCTCCGGCTCGATCTCGTTCTTCGACGTCGAGCGCACCAACATCCCGCGCAACGACCCCAACCTGCCCGTGCCGATCCTCCGCCTCAGCGGCAAGGAGCGGAGCAAGGGCTTCGAGATCGACGTGTTCTATTTTCCGACCGATGCGCTCCAGCTTGTCGCCAACTATACCGACATGGATCCGGTGGTCGTGAGCAACACCGCCTCGCCCGTCACCGAGGGCAGCCTGATCGACTCGGCGTTTCCACGCGCCTTCAACGCCTTCGCCAAATACACCTTCAAGCAGGGCTCCGCGCGAGGCCTCTACGTCACGCTCGGCGGCAACTACCGCAGCCGGAGCCGGCCCTATGGCACGCTGGAGAACCTCTACCTGCTCGAGCACCCCGCCTACACGGTTGTCAACGGCAGCGTCGGCTACACGTGGAAACGAGGCGCGCATAACTGGCACGCCGACCTCGCGCTCAAGAACGCCTCCGACAAATTCCATTACACCGACACCTCGATCCCCGGCGAACGCCGCGTGGCCGTGCTTTCCGTTGGACTCAAGTTCTGAATCGATCGCCAAGCGGGGCCGCCCATAGTTGTCCGCAACCGAATCACGGCTTGGCGCCGCTCGACGCGCCAAGCCGTCGCTTGCGCCCTACCCCTATGGCCCCCCACCTCTACCGTTCCATTCGAACCGGACTCTTCTCGCTTAGTGTCCTGCTCGCGGCCGTGGCCGCGCTCGCCCAATCTCCCGCCACCGGCATTGTTGAAGGCCGAGTCTCCAACCCCGCCACGGGAGAAAACATCGAACTCGTGCGCATCACCGTCGAAGGCACGAAGCTCGAGACGTTCACCGATGCCGACGGCCAGTATCGCCTGGCGGGCGTCCCCGCTGGCACCGTGCGCGTCCGGGCGTTTCGCACCGGCAGCGTGGCGCTGACGTCTCCAGCCTCGGTCGCCGCCAGCCAGGTGACGAAGCTCAATTTCGAGTTCGCTAGCCTGGGCTCGTCCCGTCCCGGCGCCGATGGCACCGTGAAGCTGGAGCAGTTCCGCGTGGGCGCCTCGCGCGAGATGGACGGCACCGCCATCGCCATCAACACGCAGCGCTTCGCGCCCAACGCGATGGCCGTGATCGCCGCGGATGAATTCGGCCCGGTCGCCAACGGCAACGCCGGCGAGCTGCTGAAATCCGTGCCCGGCATCACGCTCAGCCTCGGCTCGCAGGGCGAGATGTATCAGGTCGCGATGAACGGCGTGCCGCCGAACAACGTGCCCGTGACCGTCGGCGGGTTCGATCTCGGCAACCCGGCGGGCGGCACCACGCGCGGCGCAGGCCTGCACCTGCTCTCGCTCAACAACGCCGCGCGCATCGAGGTCGCCTACACGCCCACGCCCGACACCCCGGGCTCGGCCCTCGCCGGCACGGTGAATCTCGTGCCGCGCAGCGCGTTCGAACGCTCGCGGCCGGTCTACAACGTCAGCCTCGGCGTGCTCCTGCGCGACAACGACCGCACCTTCCGCAAAACCCCCGGCCCGCAGCACGAGCCGCGGCGCAAGGTGAACCCCGAGGTCATGCTCTCCGCCGTCGTGCCGCTTTCGCCGCGCCTCGGCTTCACGCTCTCGGCCAGCACGTCGGGCATCTACACGCCGCAGGATTTCGTGCAGACGACCTGGCGCGGCGTCGGCGGCGCGACCAACGGCGGGACGCTGCCGCACACGACGCCCGACCGCCCCTACCTCACCGACTTCCTCGTGCGCGATCGCACCGCGCAGCCGGAGCGCCGCGCGTTCGCCGCCACGCTCGACTACAAGCTCACGCCGCGCGACGTATTCTCGCTCGCCTTCCAATACGGCTACTCGGGCGCCACGCAGTCGGAACGCACGCTCACCTTTCTCGTGAACCGCGTCGCCCCCGGAAATTTCTCGCCCACATTCACGCGCGGCTTCGCGGGCGCCGGCGAGATCCGCATCACCAACGACACGTTCGACGTCGCCCAGCGCCTCATGATGCCGACGCTCACCTACCGGCACCTCGGCCCGGTCTGGCGCATCGAGTCCGGCGCGGGCTTCTCCCACACGAACCGGAAAAACCGCGACCTCGCCAAGGGCTTTTTCCGCAATTCCCAGGCGCGGCGGCAGAACGTCACGGTCGCGTTCGACGACATCTTCTACCTGCGCCCGCGGACGATCACCGTCACCGACGGCACGACCGGCGCACCCATCGATCCCTATTCGATCAACAGCTACGCGCTGAACACCGCCACGGGCAACGACTCGGACTCGTTCGCGCTCCAGCGCAACCTCTTCGCCACGGCGCGCCGCGACTTCGCGGGGCCCGTGCCCTTCACGCTCAAGGCCGGCCTCGATCTCCGGCAATCGATCAAGGATCTCCGGGCGGACAATCCCACCTACACCTTCGTCGGCGCCGATGCGCGCGCGAGCCGCGTGCTCGACGAGAGCCTCTCGGAGCGGCCGGGGCCGTTCGGCTTCCCGCGCATCGGCTGGGTGCACAACCGCGAGCTGTTCGATCTTTTCAGCGCGTCGCCCGCGAGCTTCACGCTCAACCAAGCCGGCCGCTACCAGCAGGCCGTCGCCACCTCGAAATTCGCCGACGAGATCATCTCCGGTGCCTTCGTGCGCGGCGATCTCGCGCTGCTCGGGGGCCGGCTGAAGCTCGTCGGCGGCCTCCGCGCCGAGCAGACCAACGCCGAGGGCGAGGGCCAGCTCATCGATCCGACGCGCAACTTCCAGCGCGACTCCGCCGGCCACGTGATCCTCGGCGCCAACGGCCGTCCGCTCCCGCGCACCGCCGACGCCCTCGAGATCGCGCGCCTCACGCGCATCGACCGGGGTCTCCACGCCGAGAAGGAATACCTGCGCCTGTTCCCGAGCCTCAACGCCGCGTTCAACCTCACCGAGAACCTCGTCGCCCGCGCCGGCTACTACCAGTCGGTCGGCCGGCCCGACCTCGTGCAATACGCCGGCAGTCTCACGCTGCCCGATACCGAGAGCCCGCCCGGCCCCGCCAACGTCATCGGCGCCAACAACGCCGCCATCAAGGCTTGGCAGGCGCAGACGTTCAAGGCGGGCGTCGAGTATTTCATGGAGCCCGTCGGCCTTGTGTCCGTCAGCGTCTTCCGCCGCGAAATCGAAAATTTCTTCGGCAGCACGGTGTTTCGGCCCGACGCCGAGTTCCTCGCGCTCTACGGCCTCAACCCCGCGATCTACGGCGCCTACGATGTCGCGACCCAGTTCAACCTTCCCGGCCTCGCGCGCATGACCGGCGTCGATGTGAGCTACAAGCAGGCGCTCACGATGCTGCCGCACTGGGCCCGCGGCGTGTCGGTCTTCGCCAACGCCTCCGCGATCCGCACCACCGGCGACGCGGCGGCGAGTTTCAACGGCTTCACCCCGCGCACCTACAACTGGGGCCTGAGCCTCGCGCGCGACACCCACAGCGTCCGCCTGCGCTGGAACTACGCCGGCCGCGCGCGCCGCGGCCTCGTCGCCGCCGGCGGCAGCATCGACCCCGCCACCTACAACTGGAACTCGAAGCGCCTGCTCGTCGACCTCAACGCCGAGTATCGCTTCACGCGCCGCCTCGCGGTGTTTGCGAACCTCGCCAACCTCCGCGACGCGCCCGTCGATCTCGAGATCTCCAACCCCTCCACCCCCGAGCACGCCCAGCTTCGCCAGCGCCAGCAGTGGGGCGCGACATGGACTTTCGGCGTCACCGGCACGTTCTGACTCGCACCTTGAAACCAATCACCTTGCCCACTCCCGCGATCCGCTGGCTCACCGCCGCGTGCGCGTTCGTCGCCGCCGCGACAGCCGCCGAGCCTCCGCCCAACGTCATTTTGATCAACTGCGACGACCTCGGCTACGGCGACCTAGCGTGCTACGGCGCGACGGACATCCGCACGCCCCACCTCGATCGCATGGCGCGGGAGGGCACGCGCTTCACGGATTTCTCCGTGACGTCGCCGCTGTGCACGCCATCGCGCGCCGCGCTCATGACCGGCCGCTATCCCGGCCGACTCGGCCTTGCTACGGGCGTCTTGCGGCCGGACGCCAAGGGCGGCGTGGCCGCCGCCGAAGTCACGCTCGCCGAAGCGCTCAAGCCCGCCGGCTACGCGACCGGCTGCATCGGCAAGTGGCACCTCGGCTTCGTGCCGGGCCTGCGGCCGATGGACCAGGGCTTCGATTCCTACTACGGCGTCCTGCACAACCTCGATCACTTCGAGACGGTCGTCTTCGAAAAGGAAGGCGGCATGCCGATCCTGCGCGGCGACGCCGTCGAGCGGCGTCCCGCTGTCCCCGCCGAAATGACCGCGCTCTACACCGCGGAGGCGCTCGCGTTCATCGAGCGCCATCGCGCGGGGCCCTTTTTTCTCTACCTCGGCCACGCGATGCCGCACCTGCCGCTCGATGCGTCGGCGCGCTTCAAGGGCCGCTCCGGCCGCGGGCTCTACGGCGACGTCGTCGAGGAGCTGGACGACAGCACCGGCCAAATCCTTGAAAAGCTCCGCGCGCTCGGCCTCGCCAACCGGACGCTCGTGCTCTTCACGAGCGACAACGGCCCCGAGCGCAACACGCCCGGCACCGCCGCGCCGCTCCGGGGCACCAAGCACACCGTCTACGAGGGCGGCCTGCGTGTCCCGCTGATCGCGTGGTGGCCGGGACACGTGCCCGCCGGTCGCGCGAGCCACGACTTCGTCAGCACCCTCGATATCCTGCCCACCCTCGCGCGCCTCGCCGGCACCGCGATTCCACCCGCGCTCGACGGCTACGATGTTTCACCGGTGCTGCTCGGCGCACCGGGTGCCCGCTCGCCGCGCACATCGCTCTTCTCCCTCTACGGCGCCGGCGAGCGACGCCGCGTTTCGTTTCGCGAGGGCAACTGGAAGCTCCACCTCGGCCCACCCGAGGAACTCTACGATCTTGCCGCCGACCCCGGCGAATCCATCAATCTCGCGGCGCGGCACCCCGATATCCTCGCCCGCCTCGGGCGGCGAGCCCGCGAACTCGCCGTGCTCCGCCCCGCCGGCCGGCCCGAGTAGTCCATCGAATTCTCCTGTTTGCCCCGTGAAAACCCCACCCCGTGTCCTGTTGTTTTTATTCGCCCTCTTGCTCGTCGCCGTGCCTACCCGCGGCCAAGCTCCCGCCACCGGCATCCTCGAGGGTCGCATCTCCAACCCCGCGACCGGCGAAAACCTCGAGCTCGCGCGCATCACCGTCGAGGGCACCGCGCTCGAGACCTTCACCGATGCCGACGGCCAGTATCGCCTCGCCGGCGTGCCCGCCGGCACCGTGCGCGTGCGCGCGTTTCGCACCGGCGTCGTCGCGCAGACGCTCACCGCCACGGTCGCGTCCGGCCAGAGCGCCACGCTCAATTTCGCGCTCGAAAGTTTCGGCGGCAGACCCGCGGCCAGCTCCGCCTCCGGCGGTCCGATCAAGCTCGAGCAGTTCAACGTCGGTGCCTCGAAGGAGATGGACGGTGCCGCGCTCGCCATCAACACGCAGCGCTTCGCGCCCAACGTCATGAACGTCGTCTCCGCCGACGAGTATGCCGCGATGACCGAGGGTGGCATCGGTGAGTTGCTCAAGGCCGTCCCCGGCATGGCCGTCAACATCGGCGGCGGCGGCGAGCCGTATCTGCTCCAGATGAATGGCGTCCCGCCCAGCGCCGTGCCCGTCAGCGTCAACGGCTTCGCCGTCGCCAACGCCACCGCCGGCACCTCGCGTCAGGTCGGCATCGAGCAGCTCTCGATGAACAACATCTCGCGCATCGAGGTCGCGTTCACCCCCACCCCCGAAACCACGGGCTCCGCGCTCGCCGGCACGGTCAACATGGTGCCGCGCTCCGCCTTCGAACGCAGCCGGCCCGTCTACAAGCTCACCGGCTACGTCGCCCTGCGCGACCACGAGCGCCACTTCCACTCGACCCCCGGCCCCGTCCGCGAGCCGCAGGAAAAGATCCGCCCGGGCCTCGACCTCAGCGCCGTCGTGCCGGTCAACGCCCGTTTCGGTTTCACCGTCTCCGCCAGCCGCTCCTCGGTCTACACCGGAGCCGACTTCATCCAACGCGGCTTCCGTGGCACCGCGCTCGCCACCAACGGCGGCACCCTGCCCGACACCACGCCCGACCGCCCCTACCTCACCGACGTCGCCATCGGCGACCAGCCGAAGCTCACGAAACGCAATTCCTTCGGCGTCACGTTCGACTTCAAGGTCACCCCGCGCGACCGCATCTCGCTCGGGTTCATGCGCGGCTTCATCGATTTCTACTCCAACAACCGCACCCTGAATTTTTTCGTCAACCGCGTCGCGCCCGGCGACTTCTCACCGACCGCGGTGCGCGGCTCGGGCGGCGCCGGCGAGATCCGGCTCACGAACAACATCGGCGTCTTCGGCGGGCGCGTCTACATGCCGACGCTCACCTACGTGCACACCGGGACGGTCTGGCGGGTCGAGGCCGGCGCCGGGCACTCGCACTCCACGCGCCACAACAAGAACATCAACCACGGCCACTTCAGCAACAGCCAGGCCCGCCGGCAGAACGTCAACATCCGCTACGCCGACATCAGCTACCTGCGCCCCGGCACCATCACGGTCACCGACCAGGCCACCGGCGCGGTGGTCGATCCCTACGCGATCGGCAGCTACACGCTGAACACGATGAACGGCACCGCCCTGAATGCCGCCGATCTCCAGCGCAGCGCCTACGGCAATCTCCGCCGCGACATCCCGGGCCTCCCGCTCACTCTCAAGGCCGGCGTCGATGTGCGCCAGGTCATCCGCGATACCCGCACCGACACGCCGACCTACACCTTCATCGGCGCCAACGGCACGGCCAACAACGCCGACGACGCCGCCGCGCCCTACCGCGACGACAGCTTCTCGCAGCGCATCGCCCCCTTCGGCTTCCCGCGCATCGATTGGGTGAGCAACTGGCGCCTCTGGGACGAGTGGAAGGCGCGCCCGCAGTATTTCTCGCTCAACGAAGTCGGCCGCTACACCGCCGGCGTCGCCGCTTCGAAACACGCGGAGGAGATCATCTCCTCCGTCTACCTGCGCGGCGACCTCGCGCTCTTCGCGGGCCGGCTTAAGCTGGTCGGCGGCCTCCGCGCCGAGCAGACCAACGTCAAGGGCGAGGGCCAGCTCGTGGACCTCACGCGCAATTACCAGCGCGACGCCTCCGGCCGCGTCGTCACCGTCGCGAGTCCCACGCCCGCCGATCCCAACCGCCGCGTGCCCGCGGTCATCCACCCCGCCGGCACGCTCGCCGCCGCGCAGCTCACCACCATCGACCGCGGCCTCCGCGCCGAGAAGGAATACCTGCGGCTCTTCCCGAGCCTCAACGCCGCCTGGAACGTCCGCGAAAATGTCATCGCACGCGCCGGCTACTATTGGTCCGTCGGCCGGCCCGACTACGTCCAATACGCCGGCAGCCTCACGCTGCCCGACACCGAGCAGCTCCCCGGCCCCAACAATTTCATCACGGTCAACAACGCCGCGATCAAGGCTTGGAGCGCGCGCACCGCGAAGCTGTCGCTCGAATACTACTTCGAGCGGGTCGGGCTGTTCTCGGTCTCCGCGTTCCGCCGCGACATCGAAAACTTCTTCGGCGCGACGCGCTTCCGCCCCACCGCTGAGTTTCTCGGCCTCTACGGCCTCGATCCCAACGTCTACGACGACTACGACGTCTCGACCCAATACAACCTCACCACGCCCGTCCGCATGTCCGGCGTCGACTTCAACTACAAGCAGGCGCTCACCTTCCTGCCTTCATGGGCCCGCGGGGTGCAGGTCTATGCCAACGCCAGCGCGCTCGCCGCCAAAGGCGACGAGTCGAACAGCTTTCAGGGCTACGTGCCGCGCACCGTCGCATGGGGTGTGAGCCTGTCGCGTCCACGCTACAATCTGCAGGTGAAGTGGAACTACAACAGCCCGCGCCGCCTTGCACCGGTCGCCGCCGCCCGCGGCATCGAACCCGGCACCTACAACTGGGGGTCGAAGCGCATGCTCGTCGACGTGATCGGCGAGTATTACCTCTCCAAGCGCGTCGCCCTGTTCGCCAACCTCAACAACATCGGCGACGCTCCGTCCGACAACGAGATCTCCGGCCCGAGCACGCCCGCCGCCGCCCAATTCCGTCAGCGGCTCAACTTCGGTTCGCTTTGGACCATCGGCGTGAAGGGGACGTTCTGATTTCCATGCTTCGCACCTGCCTGATCATCGCGGCCCTGCTCGCGCCTGCACTTTTCGGCCAGCCGGAGCCGAAGAAAAAGGCCCCGGCGCAGAAAACCGTGCTCGCCGCGGAACTCGTCGCGGGACTCGAGTCTCATGCCGGCCTGACCTACGCGCGTTACGGCGAGCGCGAGCTGCAGCTCGATCTCTTCCGCCCACGCACGCGTGCCGGGGCGCTCCCGGCCGTCGTCTGCATCCACGGCGGCGGCTGGTCCCGCGGCGACCGCACCGGCATGCGGCCACTCGCCCAGGCGCTCGCCGCGCGCGGCTTCGTCACCGTCACCATCAGTTACCGCCTCTCCGGTGAGGCGAAGTTTCCCGCCGCGCTCCACGACGCCAAGGCCGCCGTCCGCTGGCTCCGCGCCAATGCCGCCACCTACGGCATCGATCCCGACGCCATCGGCGTCACCGGCCACTCCGCCGGCGGTCACCTCGCCGCCCTCCTCGCCACCTCCGGCGGCGTCGCGGCGCTCGAAGGCGACGGGGGCAACGCCGCCT
>JBILLY010000852.1:0-2829 GCA_044375835.1 Opitutaceae bacterium | reverse complement strand
CGCCCGGGCCGGACGGCGCGCCGCGCGCGGCGCAGGTGTTGGCGGCCGCGCGTGCGGCGGGCATCGCGACCTCGATCGACGTCGTGAGCGCCGCGCCGGAGCGCCTCCGGACCGGTGTGCGGCCCGTGCTGGGCTGGGCGGACGTGGTGTTCATCAACGACTACGAACTCGAACACACGACCGGCGTGGCGCTGCGCGAGAACGGCGCGCTGGTGCCCGCGCGGGTCGGCGCGGCGGTGCGCCGGCTGCACGCCGACGGCGCCGGGCTGGTGGTGTTCCACGCGCCGGAAGGTGGCTTGGCCGTGGCGGCGGGGGAGGCCGCGGTGTGGGCGACGGCCCTGCGGGTCGAGCCGGGCGAGATCCGGGGCGCGGCGGGCGCCGGGGATGCGTTTGCCGCGGGCTTCTTGTTCGGCCGGCACGAAGACTGGAGCCTCGCCGAGTGTCTGCGCCTCGGTTGCGCGGCGGCCGCGACGTGTCTGTTCGATCCCACCTGTTCGGGCGGCGTGCGCTCGCTCGACGCGTGCCGCGCCCTGGCGGCGGAGCGGGCGGTGGCGGCCCGGTGGAGCGGCGGCGATTTCGGCTGAGCACGCTCCCGGCGGAAAACGCGCTTTACAACCGCCGGCGTTCCGGGGTTGCCTCCGCTTATGAACCGACCGGTTACTAAGCGACCCCTCACGCGCCGGAAATTCACCGCCGCCGGACTCGCCGCCCTGGCCGCGGCGCCCCTCGGAGCGACGGCGGAGCGGAAGCCGGACGCCACTGATCCCGCGGCCAAACTCGCCAAGGACGGCGGCCCCAAGGCGGTCGCGGGCAAGCCCGGCGCCTGGGTGCGCTGGGATGCGCGCGAGCAGGCGCAGGTGGCGGAGGCGATCGCGCAGGCGTCGCTGTTCTACTGGCAGGGGCGCGGCGCGAACAAGCAGACCGCGCTGTTCGTCGAGCGCTTCAGGCGCCACTGCCCGCGCGACCACGTGGTGACCTGCTCCTCGGGCACGGCGGCGCTGCACGTCGCGGTGGCGGCGGCGGGCATCGGGCCGGGCGACGAGGTGATCACCACTCCGATCACCGACATCGGCACGATCACGGGGATTCTTTTCCAACAGGGCGTGCCGGTGTTCGCGGACCTCGGCGCAAGCACCTACAATCTCGATCCGAAGTCGGTCGAGCGCTGCATCACGCCGAAGACCAAGGCGATCATCGCGGTGCATCTGGCGGGCACGCCGTGCGACCTCGGGGCGCTCAAGGCGCTCGCCGACCGGCACAAGCTGATTCTGATCGAGGACTGCGCGCAGGCCTGGGGCGCGCACTATCGCGGCCAGCCGGTGGGCAGCATCGGGCACATCGCGTGCTTTTCGCTGATGAACTCGAAGCACATCGGCGCCGGCGACGGCGGCGTGGTGGCGTCGAGCGACCCGCGGATCGGGCCCGCGCTCCTGAAGTTCGCCGACAAGGGCAACGACCGACTCGGCGCCGGCTACACCTGGGACAAGACGGCGGTGCTCGCCTCGAACTACCGCATGAGCGAGCTGCAGGCGGCGTTTGCGGCGGTGCAACTGGAGCGGCTGGAGGGCATCGCGGCGAAGCGGGCGGCGCTCGGCCGCGTGTTGATCGACTCGATCCGGGGCGCGGCCGGCGTGGTGCCGCCGGCGCTCGCGGCGGAAGATCGGGGCACGTTCTGGTTCTTCTACTTCCGCCTGCAGGCGGAGCGGCTCAAGGGCAGCCGCGCGCAATTCGTCGAAGCGCTGCGGGCCGAGGGGGCGCCGGCGTCGGCGGGCTACATTCCGGGGCCCGTCTATCGCCTGCCGTATTTCCAGGCGCACGGATTTTTCGCCGGCCGCTGGCCGATCAAAGAACTCGGCCTCACGGCCATGGATTACACCAAGGTCGTCTGCCCCGAGGCCGAGGCGATATTGGCGACCGGCATCCAGGTGCCGCTCAACGAATCGATGGACGAGGCCTACGTGCGCGGCATCGGCGCGGCGATCCGCAAGGTGGCGAACCACTTTGCGGCCTGAGTCCGCGGCGCCGGCGCGGTAACCGGATCCATCCGCACCGCTCGCAACCGTTCCCATGAAGTCTCCCGAAATGTCCTCTTTCCGCGGCGTCGCGTGGCGCCGCTGTCTCACGCTCGGTTCCGCGGTCTGCGGCGTGTGGCTCGCCGCCGTCGCCGCCGCGCAAACCGGCACGGTGACGGGCACCGTCGCCAACCGCGCCACCGGCGACCTGCTCCCCGGCGCGACGCTCACCGTCGACGGGACGGCGGTGAACGGCACCTCGGAGCGCGGCGGCACCTACTCGCTGACGGTCCCGGCCGGGACGCACACGCTCGTCGTCAGCTACGCCGGACTCGACCCGGCCAAGCTGCCCATCCTCGTGACCGCGGGGCAGGTGACGACGCGCAACGTCGAACTGACCTCGACGGTTTACCAGATGGAGAAGTTCTCCGTCAGCGGCGTGCGCGAAGGCAGCGCTCTGGCGATCCAGACCCAGCGCCAGTCCGACAATCCCAAGTGGGTCGCCGCCACCGATACGTTCGGCAATCCCGCCGCCAATCCCGGCGAACTCATCCAACGACTGCCCGGCATCTCGACCGATATCGTCGGCAGCGAGGTGCGCACGCTCTACGTCCGCGGCATGGGCCCGGGCTTTTCGTCGCTCATGGTGGACGGCGACCGGGTGGCGACCTCGACGGGCACCTCCGGCAGCCGCGACTACCAGATCGAACAGATGGGCACCGGCAATCTCGAGACGGTCGAACTCATCAAGGCGCCGCAACCCGAGCAGGATGCCAACGCTGTCGCCGGTTTTGTGAACCTCGTCTCGCGCCGCGGG
>JBILLY010000851.1:0-2830 GCA_044375835.1 Opitutaceae bacterium | reverse complement strand
GCACGGTCTTGGCGCGCTTGGCGAGCGCGACGGTCTTGTGGTTGGCCAACGCCTGCACCTGCGAAGCGCTCAAATCGCCCGCCGGCACTTTGCCCTGCTCGATCGCGTCGAGCAGCGCCTTGAGCCGGTCTTCGCGGCCAAACAACGCCGCCAGCGCGGCCTCCTTGGCCTTCGGCTCGTAAGTCCACTGCGCCAGCAACACCGTCGTCACCTCCGCCGCGGCGTGCGTCGCCAGCGTCCGGATCGCCGCGACCTGCACCGCTTCCGGTTGCTTCGCGGCCAAGCAAGCCGTCAGCGCGGCCCGGCTTTGCGCGAGCGACGCCACGCTCAGCAAATCGATCGCCTCCACGCGCTCCGCTGTCGCGGCTTTCGCATCGGCCGCCGTCGCCGCGGCCCGGCTAAACACCGCCGCGAGCTTCTTCCCCGTGTCAGCCGCCTCGACGGTCGTGCCGGCGCGACGCAGCCCGTCGCCGAGCGCCCGCAACCACGTCACCGTCGTGCCGGGTCGCGCGACAAAGTCGATCAACGGGCCGAAACCTTCCGCCGGCTTCGACGCCGCGCGGATCTCGATGAGTTTCGCCACGAAGGCCGCGTGCTGCTTCGCCGCGGCCGCATCGCGGGTGAACGCAGGCAACAGCGCGTCCGTCACCGCCGCCGGCGGTCCGGCCAGCAGCGCGGCCGAGATCCAGGCGTCGCCCGCATCGCGGAGCGCGAGTTTCGCGTAGGCCGGTGCCAAGGTCGGCGACGCCTGCAGCGCGAACGCGAGTTGGAAGCGCACGCGCGGCGCCGGGTCGTCGACCAGCGCGGCGAGTTTCGCCGCCAGCGCCGCGCTCGGCGCCCCGCGGCCGGAGACTTTTTCCACCAGCCCGAGCGCCCGCTCCCGCACGTGCTCGTCGCGGTCGCCGAGCGCGGCCACGACCGTCGCTTCGTCGAGCGCGCCCAGGCCGTCGAGCACGCCGAGGGCGTGGTGGCGCGCCAGCGGCGCGGCGGATTCGCGCGCGAGTTTCGCAAGCAGCGGCACCGCCGTCTTGTCCTGACGCTCCCACAGCAGGCGCGACGCCGTGTCGCGGTGCCAGCCGTTGGGGTGCGCGAGCGTCGCGACGAGCTCGGCCGTCGAGGCCTTGCCGAGCGCCACGGCGCCGCGGCGTTTCCACGCGCCGTCGGTCGGCACCACGCGGTAAATGCGGCCGCGGTCGTTGCCGCTGTTCAGGTCGAGGTGCTTCTTGATTTCCTCGGGCAGGCTCCACGGGTGCTCGATCACTTCGCGATACATGTCGCAGATGTGGAGCGTGCCGTCGGGCGCGTTGGCAAAGTTCACCACCCGCACCCAGGTGTCGGTGCTGGCCGCGAATTCGATGTTCTGTTCGTCGTCCGGCCGGCGCCCGGTGAGGCTCACGCCGCTCGGATAGAGTTTCTTCCGGTGCACGAGCTGCCCGCCCGCGTCGCCCGAGAACGTGTTGTTCACGAAGTCCGCGCCGTAGGCGTCGCCGCGGAAGACCGTCGTGCCCGTGGCGCCGGTGAAGTAACCGCTCACGCGCCCGCCGCCCTCCACCACGCCCTTCACCACGCCGCCGATGCGCCAGCGCGTGCGCACGATGCGCCACGGCTCGTCGGGGCTGATGCGGTGCACCTCCGCCGCGCCGCCGTCGGCCGCGATGCTCTGGCGCGGCGCGGGCAGATTGAAGAACGGATTCCGCCCGGCCACGCGGTCGTCGTAGACCCAGAATTGCAGGTGGTCGGAGTTCGAGCTGCCGAACTTCCGGCCGTAATTGTCGGAACTCATCCCGTATTGCGCGCCGCCGGTCTCGAAGCCGAATTCATACGTGCGCGGGTCGAACCAGAAATCGCGCGCCGCGAGCTCCACCTCGCCGAGATCCGCGCGCTTCGGACTGCGGACCTTGCCGCGGTTGCCGCTGCCGCTCTGCACGTGGATGCGGTTGTCCTGCCCCCATTGGAAACTGTTCAGCAGCGTCTGCACGTTGAGCCGCGCGAGCCCCGTGCCGAAACCGGTGAACGCCACCTCGCGCACTTCCGCGCGGCCGTCGCCGTCGCGGTCCTCGAGGCGCCAGATGTCGGGCGTCGCGCCGACGAAGAGGCCGCCGTTGGCCCAGATCAGGCCGGTCGGCCACGGCAGGTTGTCCGCAAACACCGTGCTCTTGTCGTAGCGGCCGTCGCCGTCGGTGTCCTCGAGCAGCGACACCCGCCCCCAGTGCGGCTTCCGGTCGCGCTCCTCGGAGTAGTCGATCATCTCGCAGACAAACATGCGGCCGTTCTCGTCGAACGTGATCGCGATCGGGTCGCGCACCAGCGGTTCGTGCGCGGCCAACTCGAGCTTGAAACCGGGCTTTACCTTCCACGTCGCGACCGCGTCCTTGGGCGCCACCGCCGGGTAGCGCGGCAAGTCCTTCGCCGGATCGAGCGCCGTCGGGTTTTTGCTCTCGCCGTAGGCCTGCTGGTAGCTGTTGCGGAACTGGAGCGGTTGCTCGGCGGCGAAGGCCGCCGCGCCGCCGAGGGCCAGCGCGAGGAGGAGGTGCGGTTTCATGGATCGCGGGGCGTCCTGTTTGGTAACCTGCCGGTTACCTGTCAACTCCGCCCCGGGCCGCCGCGCCGGCATCGTGCCGGCGGAGCACGATCCGCGCACGAGCGAAGCCCCCGCCGCGGTTTTGCTTCGGCCGCTCCTTCCGAGCCGCCCGGCTTCGGACTCGCCACCCGCGCCCGCGTTTCGAAACTGCCGCGATGCCCCGCCCCAGCCGCCGCCCCGACCTCCGCCCCGCCGTCTTCGCCTTGCTCGCCGCCCTCGCCTGCCCGGCCGTCGGCGTCCGCGCCGCCC
>JBILLY010000850.1:0-2832 GCA_044375835.1 Opitutaceae bacterium | reverse complement strand
TCTCGTCCGCCAACATGCGCGTGGCCTGCGCCCGGAGCCCGGCGGGCGTCCCCAGCGTGCCGGCGGCCGCCGCGGCCATCAATTCGCCGTCGGGCGGCGCGCTCCACAGCGCATAGGCGAGGCGCGAGGCGAGGTCATGGGGCCCGAGGCGCGCCTCCGTCTCCGGCGTGATCTCGCTGAAATAGAGAAACGACGGCGAGCAGAGGATGAGCTTCACCGCGTCGAGGGCGGCCTGCCGCGGCGTCGCCTGCTCGGCGAGGCGGGTGTCGTAGGTTTTGCGGATGGCGGCGCGGTCCGCGTCCGTCAGCGGCCGGCGGTAGGCCCGCACGGCAAACGCATCCAGCTGCTCGAGCGCGCGCTCCGCCCGGAAACCCTCCGGCCCAAACACCGCGACTTCCTCCGCGCCGCCGCCGGGCTCCGCGACCGGGCCCGTGATCTTGATCTCGCCGATGCGGATGTGGGGCAGCTTGCCCTCGCGCAGCAGGTGCGTGCGGCTGACGCCCGCCTTGGCAAACTTGCCCTGGAAATCGTCGGCGTAGCGCCTGTTGATCTGCAGCACCGCGGCGCGCGATTCGTAGGGACCGTTGGGAAAAATAAAACGCGGGGTCTGCCCGGCCTCGAGCCACACGCGGAACGTGAGCCACGCCGGTGCCTCGTCGGGCACGACCGCGTGCCCGAGCAGCGGCTCGATCGCCTGCGGATAGTGGATGTGGTTGCGGCTCGCGTCGCCCGGCACGATCCCGAGTTGAAACGGCTCCGTCAGGTCGATGCCGAAGATCGTCGGATCGTAGTGGGTGTCGCGGTGCATCGCCTGCGCGTGCACCTCGATGTCGTAGAGCCCGGAGACCGGCACGCCTTTCAGGAAATCCTCGATGTGGCCGTAGCCGCCCTGCCGCGTGTCGGTGTTGGGCTGTTCGTAGAGGCAGAGATACTTGTTGTTGAAGGCCGCTTTGTGCGGCCCGGCCAACTCCTCGTATTGCACAAAGTTCCCCGTGAAGTGCCACGTCTTCGGCGCCGTCTCCGGCCGCCCCAGCCGCGTCTCCACGAGCCGGTTGGCCGCCTGGAAATACTGATCGAGCAAAAAGCCCGAAGTGACGAGCGACTTGCCGATGGTGTCGATGTGCTCGCTGGCTTTTTCCTTCGGGAAATCCGCGGTCAGCCCGAGCGTGTCCACGCGGCGGCCGAAGAGGACCGCGAGGGTGTTCTCGTATTCCCGGTTCGAGAGCCGTCGCAGCACGGTGCGCCCCGCGTTGCCCGCGATCTTGCCCCGCGCCTCCGCGATGCCCGCGCGCAGGAGCCGGATGATCGCGAGCCGCTCGTCGTCGGCGGGCTGCGCCTCCGCCTTGCGCGGCGGCATCTCGCGCAGCGTCAATTGGTCGACGATGTCCTTGGCTGCGATAAGGTCCGCCTCGGTGCCGAGCGGCAGCTTGAAGGTCTCGAACTCCCGGTCGCCCTTCTCCGTCTCGCGGTCATGGCACTTCAGGCAGTATTGGCCCAGAAACCCGGCGACCTGCTTCGCCGCCGGCGCCTCCGCGGCGACGAGCGCGCCGCCGGCGCACACCAGCGCCAACCCGGCCGCCCGGGCCGCGCCCGCGATGGCCCGGAGGCCGGAGCGTTGCCGGGGTCGCCCGACCCGCCGGGGCGCCAGAAAGACGGAAAAACTCCTCACGCGACGCCGAACCGTCCCGTGCTGTTGCCAAACGCCTCCGTCTCCACGCCCATGCGCTGGGCGACGTCGACGAAGAGGTTGCAGAGCGGCACCTTGTTCGGGCCGGCCGCCGGGAGTTTCCTGTATTCGCCGTGCCGGTAGCCGCCGCCGGCGAGCACGATCGGGAGATCGGAGTTCTTGTGGGTATTGGCGTCGCCGATACCGCTGCCGAAGAGGACCGCCGTCGAATCGAGCAGCGTGCGCTCGCCGTCCTCCAGCTTGGCGAGGCGCGCGAGGAATTTGCCGAACTGCTCGATCTGGTAGGTCTCGAGCGCGATCAGGTGCTTGATCGCGGCCTCGTCGTTTCCGTGGTGCGAGAGACCGTGGTAGGATTTGTCGATGCCGAGATCCTGCGGCAGGAAGTCGCCGCCGATTTCCAGCGTGGCGATGCGCGTGGAGTCCGTCTGCAGCGCAAGCGCGATCAATTCGTAGAGCATCGGCAGGTCCTGCACCTTGCTCCGGTTGGTCGGCCGCTCGAACGGTGCCGGCGGTTTCGGGCGACTCGCCCAGCGCTTGCGCAGTTCGAGGCGTTTTTCGACGTCGCGGATCGACGTGAAATACTCGTCGAGCTTGTCCTTGTCCTCGCGGTTCACGCGGCGCCAGAGGTCGTTGGCCTCCGTCAACACCGCGTCGAGGATCGAGGTCTGCAGCCGGTTCTCCTGGTTGCGGCGCGCCTGGCGATCCGGGGCATCGCTGACAAAGAGCCGGTCGAACAACTCCGCCGGCCCGGTGATCGGCGGCACGCGCACGCCGGCCTTGGTCCACGCGATCTGGCACCCGCCGTGGATGCCGCCCTCCGAGCCGACCGTGAGCGAGGGGAACCGCGTCTCATGGCCGATCTCGTCGGCCATGAACTGGTCGATCGTCACGTTCCCCAGCGGGCGGTTCTGCGCCTCCGAATTCAACACGCCCGAGAGGAACGAATGCACCGCGAAGTGGCCGCCCTTCACGCCGTGGTCGAGTCCGCGGTAGACCGTCATGTGCTTGCGCACGTCCCAGAGCGGTTTGAGCAGCGTGGTCTGCTCGAAGGCCGAGCCCGTCGTCTCCGGGAAAAAGTGCTTCACCTGGTAGCCGAGCAGATTGCCGACCGCCACGCAGCGCCGCGCGCCGGCGCCGGCGCCGTT
>JBILLY010000065.1:0-11767 GCA_044375835.1 Opitutaceae bacterium | reverse complement strand
CCTTGAAGTCGACGTTGAGCCAGACGTTGCGCGGCATCATCGCCAGCGCCTCCGCCAGCGTCGGCACGCGTGTGCCCGCGAAGCGACGATCCTTCCACGCGCCGGCGTCGAGGCGCTTGAGTTCCGCAAGCGTGAGGTCGTTGACCTTGCCCTTGCCGTCCGTCGTGCGGTTCACCGTCGCGTCGTGCATCAGCACGAGCACGCCGTCGCGCGAAATCGCCACATCCAGCTCGATCATGTGCGCGCCGAGCCGCACGGCCTCGGCGAAGGCCGGCAAGGTATTCTCCGGGTGCGTCGCCGCGCCGCCGCGATGCGCCGCGATCCCGCGGGTCGGCAACACCGGCGCCGAAGCGGCCGCGGCGGACATCGACACGGTCAGGCCGAGCGAAAACAGGAGCGAACGGCAGAGGGATTTCACGAGAGCGCCGCGAGCCGATCAGGGCGCGCCCGCCGGCACAAGCCGCAGCCCGCGCACGTCGGCCAACTCGCGTTTCAACGGGCCGTCCGGCCGGAGGAGGATGCGGTTGACGCCGGCACGCAGCGTGAGCACGCCGGCCGGCTGTTCGTGGAAATGATCGTAGTCGACCGTCGAGCGCACCTCGCCGCGCGTGCGGCTGCCCTCGGTTTCGACCACGTAGAAATCGCCCGCGGACTCGTCGTCCGCCGCGAGCGTGACGTGCACCGCGTAGCGCCCGGCCGCCTCGACCTGCACCCGCCACTCCGCGACATCGTCCGCCACGGTCCATGGCGCGAGCACATCGAGCGCCGGCCGGTAGCCGAGCCGCTGCGCGTAGACCGTGGCGAGGCGCGCCGGCAGCAGCATTTCGCCCGAAGCCGCGGCCACGATCGGCGGCGGCGCCACGGCCACCGCGCTTGCCGACACAGCCGGCGATCCGGCCACGGCTCCGAGTTCTTCCGCCGTCCACGGCAACGTCCGCGTCGCGGTGTCGCGCCGGATACGCGCGACGAGCGCCGGCTCGACGAGGTCCGCGGAGTTGCCCCAGGCCCGACGAATGTAGCTGAGCACGCCGGCGACCTTCTCGTCGTCGAGCACGTTGGCCGCACCGAGGCCCGGCATCGCGAGATTCCACACCTGGCCGTTTACCGTCACGGGGCCGTAGAGGCCATGCAGCACGATGCGCACAAGCCGCTCGGGCGGGCCGGCGACCCAGTCGCTCCCGCCCAACGGTGGCGCGAGATTCGCGGCGCCGACGCCGTTGGGCTGGTGGCAGGCGGCGCAGAATTGCGTGAACGCTTCGCGGCCGATTTCCAGCCGCTTGGCCTGCACCGGCGTCAATGGCTCCGTATCCGCCCCGGCCAGCACGGCCGCGCCCGGCCATGTGAACAGGTCGAGCAGCCGATACGCATGTTGGCGCAGCGCCGCATCGCGGCCGCGGGCCAGCCCGAGCAACACCGCCGGCTCGCGCGCCAGCGCGAGGGGTTTCTTGCCGCGCCTCGGGTTGCCGACGTGGCTCGCGATCGCCTCGAGCAGCACCCCGCGCTGCCAGTCGCCCGGCCCGCCCGCACCGGCCAACGCGTCGAACAACCCCGAGGCGCGGGCCGGATCGGCGGCCTCCAAAATGCACTGCACCGTGAGCGCGATCAGATCGGTTTCCGCCGCGCCGGCGGGTGCGCGATCGCGGGACTCCGCGAGCAACAGCCGGAGAAAATCGAGTTCCCGGTGCTCCAGTCCGGTCAACGCCGCCGCCTGGAACAACGCATCCGTGCCGCTCCGCGCCACGCGCGCCAAGGCCGGCAGCGCCGCCGGCTCGCGCCGCGCACTCGCGGTCAACGTCGCCTGCAACCGCACCGCGTCGCTCGGATCCTCCGCCGCCCGCCCGAGACGTGCGATCAGAGCCGTCGTCTGCGCGGCGTCGAGGCCGGTTTCGCAAAGACGAAACGCCGCGGCGCGCACGCGCGCGTCGGGATCGTCGAGCGCGGCCATTTTCAACTCGGGGGCCAGGGCGCCGAGGCCGTCCAGCGTCCAGAGTGCATGCAGACGCGCCAGCGGCGACTCCGCCGCGCGCGCAGCGGCCGCGAGCAACGGCACCGCGGCCCGATCACGCCGCTCGACGAGCAGGCGCTGCGCGGTCATCCGCCACCAGCCGGTCGGACGACCGAGGTGCCGCACCAAGTCGGCGGACGAAGCGCGACTGAGCGCCGGCGCGGTGCGGTCGAGCGGCCGATCCTCGCGCACGATGCGGTAGATGCGGCCCTGATTCTGCCCGACGTCGAGTTTGCGGTCGCGCACCTGGTCGCTGATCCACGGCACCATGAAAATCACGTGCTCGATGATGCCGCGGTAAAGGTCGGCGAGGTAGAGTGCGCCGTCGGGGCCGACGCGCGCGTTGACGGGGCGGAAACGCTCGTCGGTGGAAGCGAGGAACTCCTGCTCGGGCGGGTAGTAGCGCTCGGCTTTCGGGCGCAGGCCCCAGTCGACCTTCAGGCGGCCGACGAGATTGCCGCCGGATTCGGGCACGAAGACATTGCCGCGCGCCTCTTCGCCGAACTGGTCGGCGTCGTAGTAGCAGGTGCCCGACACGATCGTGTAGGTGCGCAACCGGCCGTCGTCGCGCAGTTCCATCGCACCGAGCGTGATGCCCGGCGTGACGCGGATGGGAAACACCTGCTGCGCATCGCGGGCGATGTTGGTGTCGATGCCCGCGAAGCCGCGGCCGCCGCGCTGCGCGAGCGCGGCGAGGTGGCGGTTGCGCACGAGGGTGTGGCCGGGGATCAGGTCGGCATGCAACGCGGAGCTCTCGTGCGACGTGAGGAAACGCCCCGTCTCGTCGAACGACACGCCGAACTGCCCGCTCTTCGGCATCGGCTCCTCGATGAGTTTACCGTCGACCCAGCGGTGGCGCGACGTCGCGTCGGCGTTGTGCAGCCAGTTGTCGAGGCCGTAGCGGAGGCCGTTGCCGGTGTGCTGCGGATTGCCGGCCACTCCGAGTTTGCCGACTTCGGTGCGCCGGTCGCAGCGCAAGTCGCCGTCCGTGTCCTCGCAGAACCAGACCTTCGGCGGCTCCTGGATCAGCACGCCGCCCTTCACGAACGAGAGCGAGCGCGGCATCACGAGGCCGTCGAGGAAGACGGTGCTCTTGTCCGCGCGGCCGTCGGCGTCGGTGTCCTCCAGCACGACGACGCGGCAGATCGGGTCGGACTCGCCGGTGCCCCTGATGTCGCGCATATAGCCCTGGTATTCGACGACCCAGATGCGGCCGTCGGCGTCGAAGTCGAACGTCACCGGGTTCTGCACCATCGGCTCGGCCGCGACGAGTTCGAGGCGGTAGCCCGGCGCGAGCCGGAAGGTCTTCAGCGCCTCCTCCGGTGTGAGCGGCGGCGCGGGCGGCACCCGCATCTGCTTCAACAGATCCGCGCCTTTCTCCCACTGCGCACGGTTGGTGAGCATCGACGGCGGCCGGTTGCGCGGCCGCTCGGGCGGCACCGACTGCGCGGCGGCCGACGGCGCGAGCGCCCCGACCGCCAGCACGGCGGCCGCGAAGCCCAGGAGCAACCGGCCGCGCGGCGACATCGGCTTGGCTCAGAAGCGGGCCTGCACGCCCGTCGAGATCGAGCGCGGAAACAGGTTCGTCTGCGCCCGGCGATCCTCGCGGTAGAGGCCGCTGTAGCGCCCGCGGTTTTCCTCGGTCAGGTTCACCACGTCGAAGAACACGTTGAACGTCCGGGTGATCTTGATGCGCGCGAAGAAGTCGAACTGCCCGCGGCGGCCGATGAACTCGGAACTCGAAGGGTCGCCGGCGTTGAGCGACGAGAGGTAGGTGTCCGAGTAGTTCCACATCAGGCGAAAATCCCAGCGCAGGTAGTTGTAGGTGAGACCGGCGTTGCCGGAGCGCGGGCGCATGCCGGTGAGGTTGTTCTTGAAGGGCAGGCTCGTGACCACGCCGTTGTAGTCCCCGGCGCTGGTGAGGACCGTCCAATTGCCCATGACGCCGAAGCCGCGGAAGACGCCGGGCAGGAAGCTCAGTTGCTGCGAGTAGTTGAACTCCATGCCCTCGACGGTGCCGTCGCCGGAATTGACGCGGCTGCTGCCCTGCCAGTTCACGTAGTCGGTCAGATCGAGGCCAAACTCGTTGCCGGTGATCCGGAACGACGTCGCGGTGACGTAGTTCTTGATCTCCTTGCGGAAGGCGCCGATCGAGGCGACGCCGACGGGTTTGAAGTAGTATTCGAGACTCACGTCGTAGTTGCGCGAGAGCTGGGGCTTGAGCGACGGATTGGAAAAGGAAACGGCCTGGCCGACTTCGTTGACGGAGAAGCGGCCGACGAGGTCGGCGATGCGCGGGCGGCCGATCGTGGTGGAATAGTTGGCGCGGAGCGTGAAGTGGCGGATCGGCTCGTAGCGGAACTGCAGGTTGGGAAACACGTCCGTGTAGTCGGACTCGACCGTGCGGTAGGCGCCGAAGCGGCCCTCGGGCACGGTGATGCGGGTATTCTCGAGCCGCGACGTGATGCGGGCGCGGGTTTGCTCGGCGCGCAGGCCGGCGGTCATTTGCAGCGCTTTGGTCCACTTCACCTCGGACTGCACGTAGGCGGCCGGGATGGTCTCGCGCGTCTCGTAGTCGTTCTGAAGGGAGTTGGTGACGGAGGTGTCGAGGTTGGCGTTGGTCAGCGGGAGCGCGGCGGCGTTGTAGGCGAACTGCACGGCCGGACGCGCCGGCAGGCCGGACGGGAGGTAGCTGAAGCCGATGTCGCGGAACACGGCCTTGGTGTCGATGAGCGGCGTGGCGGGATAGCGGCCGTCGAGCCAGCCGTGCCGGAAGTTGAAACTCCGGTAGCGGCTGTAGTCGCCGGCGCCGAGCGTGCCGGTGATCGAATCGGCGTCGCGGTCGCGGTCCTGCTGGCGGACGCGGAAACCGGTCTTGAACTTCACCGGCACGCGCCACTGCGCGAAGTCGCGCTCCGCGTCGAGCTTGGCGCTGGTGAGCTGGTCGGACGCGTTCTCATGCGTGCCCGTGACGGCGATGGAGAGCATGTTGGTGAACGGATCGTTCGGCGGCGCGAGCGGGCCGTTGAAGGTCAGCACGGGGAATTCTTTGCTGCCGCGGCGGTCGTAGGTGAAGCCGTAGGTGTTGTTGCTGCGGGCCGTGGCGGACATGCGGTCGAGCGGGCGGAACGAATCGGAGTAGGTGAGCGCCCACGAGAGTTTCACGGCGCCGGCGCGGGTCTTGCCGCTGAGTTGGAAATTCCACGTGTCGCTCGGCGTGTAGCGGAAATCGCGCTGCGAGCGGTAGCTCGAACGGGTGAAGGTCCAGAAATCGGTCGTGGAGTTGGCGGCGTCGAAGATGAGGTTGTCGGTGTATTGGGGCCGCGACTGGTCCATGATGTTCACGAAGCGCGTCCAGCCCGCGGAAAACGTGACCGCGGAGTCGCCGGAGAGCTTGTAGTCGAACTTGGCCTGGAAGTTCACGCGCTTGTTGAGGTGGTATTCCTGGTCGGCGTAGAGCACCTGCCGGCCGACGGTGGGGCTGGAGTAGTTCCAGTTACCGGCGAAGGTGGTGCGCACGGTCTGGAGTCCGTCGCCGACCTCCTGATACGCGCCGGTGAGGGAGACGCCGAGCTTGCGGCCGAAGAGCAAAAAAACGTCCGAATAATCGAGGGCGAAACTGGGGAAGTAGCGGCGGCCGCTGCCGGAGAGGTCGAGGTGGCGGCCCATGGTCTCGTTGTAGGAGAACGAGCCGTTGAGGATCAGGGCGCGGCCGCTGCGGTCGAAGCCGCTGCGCGTGCGCAGATTGACCACGCCGCCGAGCGACTCGGCGTCCATGTCGGCCGTCGGCGTCTTCACCACCTCGACGCTCTCGATCGAGCCGGACGGCAGGCCGCTGACGACCTGGATGCGGGAGTCGGGATTGGCGGCGGCGAGGCGCGCGCCGTCCATCGTGACGGTGGTGAACTCGGGCGAGAGGCCGCGCACCGAGATGGCATCGACCGCGGAGCCGCCGTATTCGCCCACGATGCCGGGCAGGCGCTGGAGGAAGGAGCCCATGTCGCCCTTGGCGACGTTGCCGTAGGCATCGGTCGAGACCGCGTTGGTGATCGTGAGGGCGTTTTCCTGGCGGACGATGGCGGCGGCGTTGCCCTCGCGCACGGCGGTGACGGCCACCGCTTCGAGCGCGTAGATGTCGGAGGTGAGCTTGATGTCGGCGAGCGCATTGGCCCCCGGGACGAGGTCGACCGCCTGCGTCGCGGTATCGAGACCGGGATAGGAAACGCGGAGAACCAAGGTCCCGGCGGCGAGGCGCGGGAGCGTGAACGTGCCGTCGCGCTCGGTGAAGACGCTGCGGTCCGTGCCGGCGACCTGCACGGTGGCGCCTTCGAGCATGGCGCCGGTGGCCTGATTGATCACGCGGCCCTGCGCGGTCGCCTCGCCGCGGGCCGGCGCGGCGGCGGTGCCGTTGGTGCCGGCGGCGGAAGCGGCCTGGTCGCTGCGGCGCACGGCGAGCGCGCCGGTTTTCTCATCCTGCAGCACGACGAGCGGCGTGCCCGCGAGCAGGCGCTGGCCGGCCTCGAGCGCGGTGAGTTCGCCGCGCACGGGATTGGTGGCGACGCCGCGCACGACGTCGGCGGCGAAGAGGATCTCGCGGCGCGAGGCCTCGGAGAGCTGGCGCAGCGTCACCGCGGCATCGCCGGCCGGCAGATCGTAGATGCGCTTGGCGGCATCGCTCGCCCAGGCCGAAGCCGTCAGCACCGCGAGGGCCAAGCCCGACTGCAGGGCGCGGGACCAACGCCGCAGATGGGGGAAAAGGGGGAGAAGCGCGCCGGCAGATCGCATGGTAGGTATGGTTCGGGGTTGGGAGTGATGACGAACCAGCCTGTGCCTTCCGTAATCACCCGTGGAAAATTTCTCCCGGCCGCCCGCCCGCCCTGCCGCCGGCCCGCCGCCCGACCGCTCACGGCGCACGCTCCAGCACCGTCTCCCCCGCCCCGCCGGGCGTGCTGCGGATGCCGAGCGTGACCTCGAGGAGCCGGACGAAGCCCTCGACGTTGTCGACGCGGAACGTGCCGCCGATGCGCACGCGACCGAGGTCCGCCTCGCGGAGCACGATCCGTTGCGGCGGGTTGCGCCGGTTGAACTCCGCCACCGCCTCGCTCAGCGGGGTCTCGAAAAACTGCAACCGCGGCGCCTGCCAGGCCAGCGCCTCGCGCACCTGCTCGGGCGTGACCGTCACGACGGCCGGCGCCACCGCCGCCGGCTCCCGCGGCACCACCGTGCGTTGGCGCGCCGCGACCACCATCGGCGCGGGCACGGCCTCGCCTGCTTCCGCCGTCGCGGGCCCCGCGGTCTCGACCTGCACGCGGCCCTCGGTGACGAGCACGTCGACCGTGCCGCCTTCGAGCCGGACATTGAACGCGGTGCCGACGGCGCGGACGGCGATGCCGCCGGCCTCCACGACGAAGGGCCGCGCCGCGTCCTTCGCGACGACGAAGTGCGCCTCGCCGTGCAGCCGCACCCGGCGCAGCTCCGGGGCAAACTCCACGTCGATGCGGCTGCCGTCCTTCAGCTCGACGACGGAGCCGTCGGGCAGGGCGCGTTTTTCATTCACGCGGAGAAAATTCTGCACCGGCACCGCATCCGCGATCGGCGCCCCCGCCGGCGGGACCGGCCCGCGCAGGGCGAGATAACCCGCGACGACCACCGCGGCCGCCGCCGCGAGCAGCGGGTAGAACCGCCGCCGGCGCCCCGCGGCGACCGGCGCGAAGAGGTCCGGATTCGGATCGGCGGCGCCGCCCGGCTGCCAGTGCGCGAGACGCTGCAGACGTGCCAACGTCGCCTCGTGCCGTGCCACCAGCGCGGGGTGCCGCGGATCGCTCGCCAGCCATTGCAGATAGTCGTCCTGCTCCGCCGCGCTGAGCCCGCGGTCGCGGCGCGCGACCCAGTCGGCGGCGGCCTCGATCGCGGAGCGACGGGGGGCGGGACGCGGGGAATCGTTTGGCTCCGGCGTTTTCACGGCAGTCCGTGCCGGGCGAGAAACTCGCCGCAGCGGCGCAGCCCCTTGCCCATTTGTTTCTCCACCGTGTTTTCCGAAATGCCGAGGCGCGCCGCGATCTCGCGCTGCGACAGGCCGTAGGCGACGCGCAACGTGAACACCTGCCGGCACCGCTCGGGCAACGACTGGATGGCGCGGGTCAAGAGGGCAAACTCCTCCCGGCGGCTGACGGTTTCGGGAATGGCATCACCGGAGAGGAAGACGGACGAGTCGGCGACTTCCGTAATCGGCTCGAACGTCACCACCCGCCGACGGCGCAACTGGTCGACGGCGAGGTTGCGCGCCGTGGCGAACAACAAGGCCCGCGGCTCCGGCACGGCGCCCGTCTCGCGCGCCCGCAGCACGCGCATCAGCGCGTCCTGCACGAGGTCGTCGAGGTCGCCGAGGCCCGGAAACTGCCGCTCGAGATAGGCGCGCAGGCCCGCGGCATGCGGCTGCACGTCGGCGGCAAACCAGCGGGCACGGTCGGCATCAAGCGGCGGCATGAAGGGCGGGAGTCAGCGCCGGCGAGCTAGCACCGGCCCGCGGCCGGAAACAAGCGCGCGCCGGGAATATTTCGCACCGTCGCGATCCGCATGGCGGAGAACGCGCGCTCCTTCGTCGTCACCACCATGTCCCGTGCCGCCGCCCGCGCCGTCCGCCGCTTCGCCGCGGTCGGCGCGGCGATTTGGACGCTCGCCGGGGGCGCGCCGGCCCCCGCCGCGACTGCGCCGGGCGGCGGCGACACGCGGACCTTCGACCTGCCGGCCGGGGACGCCGCCGCGAGCCTGCGGGAAGTCGCCCGCATCGCGGGGCGCGAGATCCTGTTTCCCGCCGACGCCGTGCGCGGCCTGCGCGCCCGCGCCCTGCAGGGCGACTACGTGCCGCTCGCCGCCGCGCGCGAGTTGCTGGCGGGCACCGGTCTCACGGTGAGCGAGGACGCGCGGACCCTAGCGCTCGCGGTGCGGCCGCTCGCGGTCGGCGGCCGCGGCCCCTTCACGCCGGCGGAGGCGGCGGCGTTTCGCACGACGGCAGCCCGGCCTGAGCGCACGCACCGCGGCCCGCTCCTGCGCCGGCTGGAGCCGCTCCTGCTGCAACAGGCGCGGCACCTCGCCGCCCAAGTGCGGCCCGTGCCCGGCGCTCCGGACGCGGCGGATCTGCCGCCGCCGGTCGGCCGCGCGCCGTCCGGCGAGCATGGCATCCGTCCCGCCGCGCACACCGCGAAAGGCCTCGCGCTCGTGGCGCGCCTCGTGCCGGCGGAGACGTTTCCCCCGGACTTCACCCCCGCCGCCGCCCGAAGCGCGGCCCTGATGCTCGTGCGCGGACTCGTGCGCACCCACGGTGCGGACGGCGGCGCCTGTGCAGATGGCCGCCAGTGGCGCCACCAGTGGCAATCCGCCTACTGGGCGGCGCTCACCGGCGAGGCCGCGTGGCTGCTCTGGGACGACCTCGGCGCCGACGACCAGCGCCGCGCCGCGCGGATGATCGCCGACGAAGCCGACCGTTTCGCCGGCCTGCCCCCGCCCACGCAACGGCACGGGGACTCCAAGGCGGAGGAGAACGCCTGGAACTCCGCCGTGCTCGCCCTCGCGGCCTGCCAGTTTCCCGCGCACCCGCGGCACGCGCTCTGGCGGGAATCGGCGGTGCAGTGGGCGATGAGCGCCTTTGCGCGGCCGGACGACCTCGCCCGCGCCGAGATCGTCGACGGCCGGCCGCTGCGGGACTGGCTCGGCGGGGCCAATCTCCACGACGACTTCACCCTCGAGAACCACCGCCGCGTGCACCCCGACTACATGGCCTGCACCTACCTGCTGACCGCGCAGCTCCCGCTCTACGCGTGGGCCGGCCTCCCGCCGCCGGCCGCACTCACGCGCAACGTCGCCGCGATCGGCGGAGCCCTCCGCACCCTCGCCCAGCCCGACGGCTCGCTGGTGTATCCGAACGGCCAAGACTGGGGCCTTCGCCGGCATGCCGACTGGTTCGAATACCACGCGACGCACGCCGCGCTCTTCGGCGACGCGGGCGCGGCCGCGCTCGCCCGTGCCGCGCTCGACACGTTGGCCCGCATGGCGGCCCGCCGGCCGGCCGGCTCCGTCTATGCGCCGGGGGAAACCAAGCTCTCGTCCGACGACGCGATGGCACTCGAGCTGCCCGCGCATACCTACGCGTTGCTGGCGGCACGCGGCGAAGGACCGGCGCCCGCCGCGATGGCCGACGTGATGGCGGCAGCGGCCGGGTCGCGGGTGTTTCCGGACGGCAAAGTGGCGGTGCGGCGCACGGCTACGGCCTTCGCGTCGATGGCGTGGGGCGCGCAGGCGATGGGCATCGTGCAACCGCTCGACCGCGACCAGCTTTTCAGCCCCGAGTCCCGCTCGCTCGTGGGCCATGTGGTCATGGCCGGCGATATCGGGGATCGGCCGCGGGTCCACGAGATCGCGTGGTCCGAGACGGCGGAAGGATTGGGCGTCGTCGGCGTGTTGCGCCGGGCCGGGGAGCGCATCGAGCAGCGGTTCGCGTTTGTCGCGTTGCGCGACGGGCGGGTGCTGTTTGTCGATCGCGTGACCACCTTCGAGCCCATGCCGGACGTGCGGCTCGACCTCGGCACGCTCGGAGTGCTGAACGACCCGCACTGGCCCGACCAGCGGGGCATCCGCGAGTTGCACCACGCCGCGGGCACGATCGTCGCCCGCGCGGCCGACGCCGCCCGCAGCCCGCCGTGGGACTCGGAGTCGCCGTGGCTGAATCTGGACAACCGCTTCGGCCTCGTGCGCCTCGCGTCGTCGGGCCGCTTTCGCTTCGTGCCGGCGCCTACCTCCGCGGCCGGCCGGCTCGAGCAACGGCTGCACACGAATGCCCCACCCCATCGGGTCGCGGCGGACGCCGCCGGCACCGATCTGCTCGCCTTCGGCACGACGTTGTTTCTCCCCGGGCGGTCGGCCGGCGAAACGGCCGCGATCGCCGCCGGATCCGTGCTCCTCTCGCCACCCGGCGCCCCGACGCTGGAGGTGCGCCTGCCCGACGGACTTCGGCTCCGGGTCGAGCTCGAACACCTCGGCTGGATGGCCGCGGTGCCGTGACGAAGCTCCGCCTCGCCACCTGCGCCGCCGAGGGGAAGCGCCGGTCGTGGCTCGTGCGCCAGCCGGACGAACAAGCGGGTGCGGACACCGCCCACCCGGCCACTTGGGTCCGGCATCATCCCGAATCCCACTAGGTCCGTTCGTTAGTAAAAATTGGGAGGGGTCTACTACCTAGGCTTTCCGCTTATCGATCAACTTTGCGCGTCCGCGGCCGAAAAGGGAGGGAGCTTCACTTCAGGTCCAGCACTCCCACTCCCAATGCTCACCCGCCTCAACCAGTTCAAAGTCGGTCATCGGCTCATTGTCATCGCGCTCGTCTTCGCCCTGCCCTTCACCGCATTGACCGTCTGGCTCGTCGCCAAAGGCATCAACCGCCACATCGAATTCGCCGACGCGGAGCGCGCCGGCGTGCGACTCCTGCAGCCGCTTCACCGGCTCGTGAACGCCGCCGCGCGTTGGCAGGTCGCGGGCGCAAGCGCCGAGCCCGGCGTCGCCGCCGCGTTGGCCGCGGATCTCAACGGCGCGTTGCGCGAATTCACCGACGCCGCCGACCTCGACGCCACGACCCTCGATCTCACCACCGAAGGGCTGGAGTCGCGCCAGCGCGCCGCCCTCGCCCCGGCCGCGGTGCGCTCCCGCTGGCAATCCGCCGGTCAGACCCTCGCGGGGGCCAGCCGGGTGCTCGCCGACGCCCGCGGACTCATC
>JBILLY010000849.1:0-2847 GCA_044375835.1 Opitutaceae bacterium | reverse complement strand
TCGGTGGGCCAGGGGGAGAGAGCGCCGGCGGCGGAGAGGGTGAAGAGGCCGCGGTCGCCGAGGGCGAGGAGGAGGGGAGCGGAGGAGGAAGGGGAAAGGCGAAAGTCGGAAGGCGGAAGTCCGGAGGCGGGAGGAAGGGAAGAAGGGGGAGAGGGAGTGAGGGAGAGGATGGCGGAGCCGGCGGCGGCGGCGAGGGCGGGATCGGAGGAGAGGCGGACCAACGCGCCGGCGGCGGTGAACTCGTGGAGGCCTTCGCCCTGGCGATGGAGCAGGAGGCGGTCGTCGACGGCGAAGAGGCGATTGCGGGCTTCACCGGGGAGGGGCCAGACGCGGAAGGTGCGGTCGCGCTCGCGGTAGCGGAGGAGACTCTTGTCGGTGGCGAAATACACGTCGCCGCGCCAAAGGCGGACATCGCGCACGAAGCCGAAGGGCTTGGCGTCGGCGGGGACGAGGTCGAGGAGGGAGGTGTAGCGGGGTTCGCCGGAGTCGGGGCGGGCGAGCACGCCGAGTTGTTCCTCGTCGCCGACGTAGATATCGCCCTGCGGGCCGGCGGCGAGGGCGCGGACGAAGGGGAGCGGGAGTGTGAGGACGCGCCACGAGCGGCCGTCGTATTCCATGACGGCGAGCTGATTGCCGAAATACATCAGGCCCTCGGGACTCTGGAACGGGGCGTGGAACTGGGCGTGGGCCTTGTGTTCGGCGCGTGGATACGTGCGGACGAGGGGGCGGCCGAGCTCGCTGGCGGCGGCGGCGGGCGGGCGCGCGAGGGCGAGGGCGAGCGTGAGCGCGAAGGCGAGGGCAGGGTGAGGGAAAGGGAACGGGCGCGTGGAAAGGAACGGGAGACGGGGAGCGGGGGAATCGGAGAGACGCGGGAAGGCGGGAGAGCGCGGAGGTGCGGAGGGCACGGGGGCGATGAAAGGGCGGGTGGGGACGTTGTCTAGCGTGCCGGGAGCGACGGGGCTACGCATAGGTGCGAATGAAAACGCCCGCCGAGGAGGCGGGCGGAGGAAAAGCGGGAAATCGGAAAAGCGGGAAATCGGAAAAGCGGAAAATTGGGAAAGCGGGAAATTGGGAAACGGGGCGGGAGGTCAGGGGAGTTCGTAGAGTTCGACGAGGGCGACGCCGGAGGTGGAGTTTACGCCGCTGACTTGGGCGGTGTAGGAGCCGGGTTGGAGGGTGGCGACGAGGGCGGCGTCGCGGGAGCCGGCGGTGAAGGCGAAGGCGCCGACGCGGGCGAAGTTGGCGGCGGTGGGGGCGTCCCAGTTGTCGTTGCACGCGACGACGGTGGAGCCGGAGAAGACGTCGAGCTTGGGGTCGGCGAGGACGCCGCCGACACCGAAGGCGGCGAGGGTGGGGCCGACGGCGCGGATGAGGACGCGGACGGGGGTTTGGCCGCCGACGACGAAGCCGGCGATGAGGAGGTTGTCGCCGGTGCCGACCTGGGTGCGGGCGGAGACGTTGACGAGGCGCGGGGTGGAGGCGCCGAAGGCGGAGGCGGCGGTGGCGTCGTAGATCTCGGCGAGGGCGATGCCGGTGGCGCCGGCCTTGCCGGTGATCTGGATGGAGTAGGAGCCGGAGGGGATGGAAGGGCCGTAGATGGCGGAGTCGCGGGAGCCGGCGGCGAAGGCGAAGGCGCCGAGACCGGCGAAGGTGGCGCCGGCGGTGGCGTTCCAGTCGTCGTTGGACTCGACCTGGGTGGAGCCCTGGAAAACGGTCATGACGGGATCGGCGAGGGCCCCGGAGACGCCGAAGGCGGAGAGGGTGGGACCGACGGCGCGGAGGAGGACGGCCTTGTTGCCGGAGGTGCCGGCGCCGCCGAGGCCGAGGCCGACGATGAGGGTGTTGTCGCCGGTGCCGGCGGCGGTGCGGATGGACATGTTGACGAGGCGGCCGGCGGCGGAGGCGGCGACGAGGGAGAGGGCGACGGGGGTGCTGGTGACGGTGCCGAGGGAGTTGGCGATGCGGACGCTGTAGTTGCCGGCGGAGGCGGCGGTGACGGCGGCGATGGTGTAGGTGGCGGCGGTGGCGCCGGCGATGGCGGTGTTGTCCTTGAGCCACTGATACGTGTTGCCGGCGCCGGAGGCGGCGACGGAGAAGGTGGCGGGGCCGCCGAGGACGGCGGCGGTCGCGACGGGCGCGGCGGTGACGACGGGCGGCGCGGCCGGGGCGGGGGCGGCGGATTCGTCGAGGGTGAAGATGATGGGCGTGGGGTTGGCGAGCTGGGCGAGGGAGGGCGTGATGGAGCCGGCGGTGAGGTATTTGCCGGCGCCGAAGGTGAAATCGTAGGTAGCGGTAAAGATAGAGGTGACGGCGGGGTAGGCGCCGAAGTTGGACCAGGTGCGGCCGTCGAGGGAGGCCTGGAAGGGAGTCGCGACGGAACCGGCGGAGAGAAAGCGGCCGTTGACGAAGCGGATGGTGCCGGTGCCGCCGGGGGTGGTGTTGGAGCGGACGACGGTGGTGAAGGTGGCGCCGTTGTCGGTGGAGACGGCGTTGTTGATCTGGGAATAGAAGAACCAGACGCCGTTGCCGTATTCGACGCGGTAGCCGCCGGCGGCGCCGGCGAGGCCGGCGACGGAGGTGAAGTTCCGACCGTCGGTGGAGGTGGCGACGGTGCCTCCGCCGTTGGTGGTGATGAACCAGCGGCCGTTGCCGTAGGCGACGTCCTGGTAGCTGAAGATGCCGGTGAGGTTGGAGGTCAGCGGAGTCCAGTTGGAGAGATCGGTGGAGCCGAAGAGAAAGCCGTTGCCGCCGACGATGACGTAGCGGCCGTCGCCGTATTCGATCTCGGCGTGGAGGAACGAGACCCCGGCGGGGATTTCGTTGGCGGTCCAGGTGCGGCCGTCGGTG
>JBILLY010000848.1:0-2855 GCA_044375835.1 Opitutaceae bacterium | reverse complement strand
GAGCGCACGACCGATCTGGGGAAAACGTGGACGAAGACCCCGTTTTTCAACGACGGACTCGAGGTCGGTGCGATTCAGCCGAGTGTGCTGTTTCTCGGCGGCGAAAAACTCCTCGCGCTCGGGCGCACGCGCCAGGGCAAGGTTTTCTCCATCGCGTCGCCGGACAACGGCCGGACTTGGGGCAAGATGAGTCTCACCTCGGTGCCGAATCCGAATTCGGGCACCGATGCCGTCACGCTCGCCGACGGCCGCCATCTGCTCGTTTACAACAACACGCCCAAAGGCCGGACACCGCTGAGCGTCGCGATTTCCCGTGACGGCGCCGATTGGAAGCACGTTCTTGATCTCGAGACCGCTCCCGGCGAATACAGCTATCCCGCCATCATCCAGGCTGCCGACGGTCGCGTGCATATCACCTACACGTGGAAGCGCGAAAAGATCCGCCACGTCGTGCTAAATCCGACGAAACTCTAAACCATCACTCGTATGTCTTCTCCATTTCGCCCCAGCGGCATCTACTCGGCCCAATGGCTGCCCACCGATTCCGGCGGCGCCCTCGATCGCGCTGCTCTCGCCACGCACCTGGCGTTTGAGAAAGCCGCTGGCGTCGACGGCTTCCTCGGCCTTGGCAGCACCGGCGAGTTTCCGCACTTCTCGCCGGACGAACGCAAAGTCGCGCTCGCCGCCGTCGCCGAACTCGCTGCTCCGCTCCCGGTCATCGCCAACATCACCGATCTGCGCCCGAAGGTCGCGATTGAGCTCGGCCGGTTTGCGAAGTCGCTCGGTCTCCCCGCGGTCGGCCTGATGCCGCCGCCGTTCTTCCCGTTGTCGCAGGCCGACATCCTCGCGTTCTTCCTGCACGTCGCCGACGCCGTCGATTTGCCCGTGATGCTCTACAATTTCCCCGAGCTCACCGGCAAACGTATCGATCTCTCCACGATCGCGGCATTCGCGGACCGCGCACCGATGTGCGCCATCAAGCAGAGTGGCGGCGAATTTGCCTACCACCGCGACCTGATCGCTCTCGGTCGGGAGAAAAACTACGTCGTCATGTCTGGCGCCGATACGCGGCTTACCGAAGTCTTCGCGCTGGGCGCTGCCGGTTGCACGGGTGGACTCGTGAACATCGTGCCGGAACTCATGATCGACATCTACCGCTGTTCGGCCGCGGGTCGTCCGGCCGATGCGTCCGTCTCCGCCGCACGCATGGTCGAACTGGGTCGCGTGATCGACCAGCTCGCCTTCCCGCCCAATGTCGGCGCCGGCCTCGCCGCGCGCGGCTTTAGCCCGGGCGCCTCAAAGTCGATCCTCTCCTCCGAGTCACGTGCGCTGGCCGCGAAGATTGAAACCGAGCTGCGCGCCCTGTTTCGCCAATGGGGCCTCGCGCTCGGTCCGGTCGCCGCCGCATGAAAACCGCCCTCGGGCTCGACTTCGGCACAGATGCAACAAGGACGGATTCGTCACCCGCGAAGACTACACCGGCAACGCCAAGCAGCAGAAATGACCGCGCCCGTGACGCCGCTCTCGCAAGTCTCGTCCAAGCACTCCGCATCCAGGAGACGCACCCTCTCGCTCCTGGTCGCCCTGTTGCTCATGCCGGGCGCCATGCTCATGGCGGAGTCGCCCGGCGATGCAGCTTGGCAAGTGCTGGACGGGCCGGAGAGAGAAAGAGGCGATGCCGTCCAGATCGTCGAGGGCGCCCGGGAAAACCTTGAGGTTCTTGTCGCGAAGCGCCGAGGCACCGTGATGCGCCACTTTGAGGAAACTGCGCTGCCCGCCACGGTGACGTTTCACTTTCAGTCGCGCTACGATCCGAAAGCGGGAGAAGTGCCCACGGAATTGTTTGGCACCGGCGATTTCCGAATCTTCGTCGGGACGCGGGTGGCGAACGAGGAGAAGACGGGCCTTGGTGGTTATGAGGGATTTCAGTTCCGCATCTTCCCTCACTTGGGCGATTCGCCGGAACGAGTGAAAACCGGCGATGAGTCGCATACCGCGACCTCCCTATGGATTCGTTATAGTGACCCGAAACGCCGCCTGGACGGTTCGGGCCTGCCTCACACGGGCTTGCTCAGTGATGCGGGACAGAACCGCAACAGACAAAACGGTATCCACAATGCCGGATGGGGGCGGGTCGCATTGTTCGGGGGCGGGTTCGGTCTCAGGAACGAGCAAGAGACGCTCGTCACGATTCACATCACCCACCAGGGCTTTAGTATCGAAGCCAACGGGAAGACCTTTTCGCATCGCTTTCCGCCCGGCGAGAACCGTGTTTCCAAAATCGACGCCATCGCGATTGCTCACACCAACACGAGCCGTGGTTATCAGACCTATCGGGTGTCCGACTTGCGAGTTGCCCCACAATGAGAACGAAAATTGTTCCCGGCCGCCCGGGTTCGCCGTCATAATTTCCCAGCAAACCAAATTACGAACATGAAAGCGGCACTCGGATTGGATTTCGGCACGGAAAGCGTGCGCGCGATGCTCGTGGACTTGCGTGGGAGCGAGCTGGCTTGCGTCGCGGTGAAGTATCCCCACGGGCAGATCATCGAAACTTTGCCCGGATCGAAGCGAAAGCTGCCGCCGCACTACGCTCTGCAGCACCCGCTCGATTGGCTGGGCTCAGCCGCGCAGGCAGCGCGTTCGGCGCGGCGCAAGGCCAAGATCGGCGCCGCCGATGTGATCGGCGTGGGCGTGGACTTCACCAGTTGCACGATGTTGCCGACGAAGCGCGACGGCACGCCGCTCTGTATGTTGCCGGAGTTCGCCGCCGCGCCGCTGGCTTGGCCGAAACTCTGGAAACACCACGGCGCGCAGGCGCAGACCGACCGCCTCAACGCCGTCGCCCGCCGACG
>JBILLY010000847.1:0-2857 GCA_044375835.1 Opitutaceae bacterium | reverse complement strand
TCCGTCGTCTTCGCCGCCGGCCTCAACATCCCCGTGGGCGTCCTCCCGCTCCCGCGCCCGCCCGCCGCCCGCGGCGACAGCGTGTTGGTTTTCTCGATACCCGCCATCTGGCGCCTCACCGACACCGACGGCGACGGCCGCGCCGACCTCCGCGAAAAACTCTACGACGGCTTCGGCTTCAAAGACACCCACGGCATGTCCTCCTCCTACTGGCACTGGTTCGACGGCTGGGTCTACGGCACCCACGGCTTCGCCAACGCCTCCGAAGTCGTCGACCGCGCCGGCCGCGTCACCAAGGTCACCAGCGGCGCCACCTACCGCTTCCGCCCCGACGGCTCCGCCTTCGAGCTCTACGTCCACGGCCAGACCAACCCCTACGGCCTCGCCTTCGACGCCCGCGGCGACCTCTACACCGCCGACTCCCACTCCAAGCCCGTCTACCTCCTCGTGCCCCGCGGCTACTACGAGGGCATCGGCATCGGCCGCGAGCACGACGGCCTCGGCTACGGCCCCGCCATCACCACCGACGACCACGGCTCCTCCGCCATCGCCGGCCTCGCCCACTACAGCGCCGCCCACTTCCCGCCCGAGTTCCACGCCAACCTCTTCAACGGCAATCCCGTCACCCGCCGCCTCAACCGCACCCGCCTCGACTGGCCCGGCGCCACGCCAGTCGCCACCCGCCAGCCCGATTTCCTTTCCAGCGACGACCCGTCCTTCCGTCCCGTGCAGGTCAAACTTGGCCCCGACGGCGCCCTCTGGGTCGCCGATTTCTACAACCCCATCATCGGCCACTACGAAGCCCCGCTCACCCACCCCGCCCGCGACCGCACCCACGGCCGCCTCTGGCGCATCGTCTGGCGCGGCCTCGATCGCTCCGTCCCGCCGCCCGCCCTCCCCGATCTTACCAAAGAAAACCTCTCCGCCCTCGTCGCGCGCCTCGCCGATCCCAACCTCGTCGTCCGCTCCCTCGCCGCCGCCGAACTCATGGCGCGCCCCGACGCCGCATCCGCCATTCCGATACTCCGCGCCGCCCTCGCCCGCCTCGTCGCCGGCACCGATGACTCGGCCGACGCCACCGCCGCCCTCCCGCTCTTCTTCACCCTCGACCGCCTCGCCCCCCGAGGCGGCGCCCATGCCTCGACCGACGCGCCGCCGGCCACCGCCCCCGACGCTGCCCCTCGCGCTCCCCAGTCCTTGCCGCCGTCTGCCGCTCCCCGTGGCGGCGAACACCCGCGCGCCGCCTCCGTCGCCGCCGTCGCGCCCACACCCGCCGCCACGCTCGCGCCCACCGTCGACGCCCTCCTGCGCTCCGCCCTCACCCGGCCCGACTCAGCCCCCGCCCACGCCGCGCTCCGCCTGCTCGCCGCCCGCGCCCCGTGGCCGCCCGACGCCCCGGAAATTTTCACCGCCCTCGCCGGCCTCCCCGCCCCCGGTAGGGACGGCTCGCCGAGCCGTCCTGGGTTCCCGGCCTCCTCCTCCGCCTCTTCGACCTCCTCAGCTACCTCCGCTGCGTCCACCATCGCGACCTCCGCGTCCGCCATCGCCGACATCCCCCTCGCTGCCCCGCCCCCGTCGCCGTTCACCGCGTTGCCCGGCCTGAGCTGGCGCTACGCCGCCGAAGCGCTCGCCCGCCACCCGCAGCCCTGGGGACCGCGCCTCCTTCTCGCGATGCTCGCCCGCGCGCCCGAGACCGACACCACGCTTGTCTACGCCCTCCGCCTCGCGCTGAAACACCATGCGCTCGCCGTCGACGCCGCGACCCTCGCCGCCTGGGCCGCCGATGTCCCCGCCCCGCTCCCGGTCACCGGCAACATCGCGCTCCCTCCGCGCCCCTCCACGTCCGCCGTCGTCTCCGCATCATCCACCACACCGTCCGCGTCCGCCGCGTCCGCCGCCGCCACCGCCCACGCCGAACGTCTCGCCGATGTCTGCGTTGCCGTCCCCACCGTCGGCGCCGCCGAGTTCCTCCTCGCGCACCTCGAGCACACCAAGTTTTCCGCGCCGCGCACCGGCGACTACGCCAAACACGCCGTTCAACACCTCCCCGCCGACCGCCTCGCCGCCCTCGCCCCGCACCTGCCCGCGCTTCGCCGCGCCCCCGCCGCCCAGCGCCTCGCCTTCGCCGAAGGCCTCGCTGCCGTCGCGGAGAAAAAGGACCGCCCGCTCCCTCCCGCCATCGCCGCGTGGCTGCACGACGAACTCCTCGCCGTCGCCGCCGCCGCCAAGCCCGACCCCGCCCTCGCCCTCCGCGCCCTCGTCGCCCTGAAACCGCTCCCGCTCCCGGAGAAACTCGCCCCGCTCGGCCGCCTCGCCGCCGATCCAGCCGCGCGCGAAAACCTCCGCACCGCCGCCCTCCGCGCCCTGCCGCCCGAAGCTCCGGAAACCGAGACCGCCGCCATCGCCATCCTCGCCGCCGCGCCGCCCGCACCGCTCGCCCTCCGCCGCGCCGCCGCCGATGCCCTCGGCACTGCCGCCGGCACCGCGCCAGCCCGCACCGCCCTCGCCGCGGCCTTCGCCGGCGCCCCCGCCGACCTCGCGCTCAATCTCGCCCTCGCCCTCGCCAAATCCGACGCCGGCGCCGCCGACCTCCTCGACCTCGCCGCCGCCGGCCGCACCCGCCCGCAGCTCCTCCGCCACCGCTACGTCGCCGCCGAGCTCGCCAAGCGCCCCGTCGCCGTCCGCGACCGCGCCGCCGTGCTTACGCGCGCCCTCCCGGCCGAGGACGCGCGCCTCGACGCCGTCATCGCCGCCCGCCTCGGCGCCGCCGGCGCCCACACGCCCGACGCCGCCCGCGGCGCCCCGCTCTTCGCCCAGCACTGCGCCGCCTGTCACCGCTTCAAGGATACGGGCGGCA
>JBILLY010000846.1:0-2858 GCA_044375835.1 Opitutaceae bacterium | reverse complement strand
CTTTGACCTCCGTCACGGTCATGCCCTCGATGCCGGCGGCAGCGAGCGACTCTTTCACTTCCTCGAGTTTGAACGGCTTGATGATGGCGATGATGAGTTTCATGCGGATGCGGTGGTTGGACCGACGAACGTTGGTCTAGATCGCGGGTGCCGTGGCGCAAGCTATCGTTCGGCCGCTGCGAACGGCTTTCCGGCCCGTCGCCGTCGCGCGGGGGCCGCGAACCGGCAGGCGGAGTCCCCCCCGCCGGCGTGCGCTCACTCCGGCAGCACGACGCCGATGTGCAGTTCCTTGAGCTGGCGCTCGGTAACCGGCGTCGGGCTCTGCGTCATGAGACACTGGCCCTTCTGGGTCTTCGGAAACGCGATCACATCGCGGATGCTCGTCGTGCCGCAGAGCAACGCCGTCATGCGGTCGAGGCCGAAGGCGATGCCGCCGTGCGGCGGCGCGCCGTAGGTGAAGGCCTTGAGCATGTAGCCGAAACGGCTCTCCACCACGTCGGCCGGAATCTTCAGCACATCCTCGAACACCTTCTTCTGCAGCGCGGGCTGGTGGATGCGGATCGACCCGCCGCCGAGTTCCATGCCGTTGAGCACGACGTCGTAGTGCTGGCCGCGGACTTTCTTCGGGTCGGTGTCGAGATACTGCGCGTCCTCCGGCACCGGCGCCGTGAACGGATGGTGCGTGGCGACGTAGCGGTTCTCCGCCTCGTCGTAGCTCATCAGCGGGAAATCGATCACCCAGAGGAAACGCCAGTCGTCGGGGCGGATCGTGAGCTTGCCGCGCTTCTGCAGCAGCTGCGCCGACTCGAGGCGCAGGCGGCCCAGGATGGCGCAGGCCTTCTCCCACGGCGCGGCGGCGAAGAAGATCATGTCGCCCTCCGCCACGCCGAGGCGCGCGGTGAGGTCGGCCTTCTCGGCCTCCGAGAAGAATTTCACGATCGGCGATTTCCATTCGCCGCCTTCGACCTTGATGAAGGCGAGGCCCTTCGCGCCGAGCGATTTCGCGATTTCCTCGAGGCTCTTGAGTTCGCCCTGCGTGAGGTCGGCGAGGCCTTTGGCGTTGAGCGCCTTGATCACGCCGCCGCTCGCGACCGTGGACTGGAAGACCTTGAACGCGGAGTTTTTGAACGTCTCCGAGAAGTCCACCAGTTCGAGGCCGAAGCGCACGTCGGGCTTGTCGACGCCGTAGCGGTTCATCGCGTCGTGGAAGGCCATGCGCGGAAACGGCGTGGGCAGGTCCGCGCCGAGCACGTCTTTCCACACCTTCTTCAGCATGCCTTCGAAGAGCGCGTAGATGCCCTCGCGGTCGATGAACGAGGCCTCGACGTCCACCTGCGTGAACTCCATCTGGCGGTCGGCGCGCAGGTCCTCGTCGCGGAAGCAACGCGCGATCTGGAAATACCGCTCCACGCCCGCGACCATGAGGATCTGTTTGAACTGCTGCGGCGACTGCGAGAGCGCGTAGAACTGTCCCGGGTGGATACGCGACGGCACGAGATATTCCCGCGCGCCTTCGGGCGTGCTCTTGAAGAGCGCCGGCGTCTCCACCTCGATGAACTCCTGGGAGTCGAAGTAGTCGCGGATCGACTTCGCCACGCGGTGGCGCACCTGCAGGTTCTTGCGCATCTTCGGCCGGCGCAGATCGAGATAGCGATAGGTGAGGCGCAGGTCCTCGTTGACCTTGTCGCCGCCGACATCGTCGAGCGGGAACGGCGGCGTCTCGGAGATATTGTGCAGTTCCAGCGACGAGGCCACGACTTCGACCTCGCCGGTCGGCAGGCCCTTGTTTTCCGTCCCGGTCGGGCGGCGGACGACGGCGCCCGTGATGCCGATCACCGACTCCGGCTTCAGGTGCTTCAGCTGCTCCGCGAGCGTCGAATTGTCGTGCGGCTCGAGCTTGATCTGCGTGACGCCTTTGCGGTCGCGCAGGTCGACAAAGATGATGCCGCCTTGGTCGCGGATCGTGTCGACCCAGCCGACGAGCGAGACGGTCGCGGCGATGTCGGCGGAGGTGAGCTGGGCACAGTGATGGGTGCGCTTCATGGAAACGTAGGTCGGACAGGACAACCCAGCGCCGCCGCGCAGCGCAAACAGAATCTCCGGCGTCGGCCCGTGCCGATCAATCGCCCAGAACCTGGCGGCGGAATTCGAGGGGCGTCAGTCCGCTCTGTCGCTTGAACGAAGCGATGAAGTGACTGCTGGTCTTGAAGCCGAGTTCGTAGCCCACCGCTTTGACCGGGATCGAGCCGTCGCGCAGCAGCTCGCGGCTCCGGTCGATCAACAGCGCGTTGTAAAAGTGCGCCGGAGTGCTCCCGGTCGCGCCGAAAAAGAGCCGGGCAAACCGCTCCTCGCTCGTGCCCAGAAAGTGGCAGAGCGTGCGCAGCCGGAATTCGTCCTTCCGGCACCAGCGCATGAACTCGTAGGCGCGGACGAAGTCGCGGCGCGGGAGCCTCCCCGTCGCCTCCATCGGGGCCCGGTCGACCTGGCTCCGCGGCCAGCCGCGCAGGGCCTCGATCAACAGCCGCGACGCCATGCCCTCGACGACGATGGTATGCCCGACCTCCCGGGCGCTCAACTCGCCGGCCAATCCGGCCGCGCACTCGTGCAGCGTCGGACTGTGGAATTTTCCGCGGAACACGGGCCCGCTGCCCTCCCCGAACGCCGGCAGCCCGAACGGAACCAGCAGCGGCCCGAGTCCGCGCGGCTCCACCGTCAGACAGACCGCCTCGCACCCGCCGGGGCCGGCCAGATAGGCGCTGGCGTGCTCGATCCCGGAGTTGCTCATCGCGGTCTCGCCCGGGCCCACCACCGTCGTCGCGCCGAGCTGGGTCTTGCCGACCTCGCCCCGCAGGCAAGTC
>JBILLY010000064.1:0-11866 GCA_044375835.1 Opitutaceae bacterium | reverse complement strand
ACACCCGCCTGCTCCGCTGGCGCACGACCGACCTCAAGAACCGCATCGAGGGCACCGAAGCCGAAGTCATCTGGACCCCGCGCCGCAACTTCCAGGCCGTCATCAACGGCTCGTGGCTGTGGACCGCCAAGACCGTGTATGACAAGACCCGCTTCGCCCCCGGCACCGCCGGCTACAACGCCCTCACGCCCGCCGGCAAGGTCGCGTCCGACATCTACTACAAGGCCCGCATCGAAAACGTCCCCGAATGGCGCTTCAACTTCTTCGGGAAATACACGTTCACCGACGGTATCGTCGGCGGCCTCGGCCGCGGCGCGATGGTCGGCCTCGGCGCCCGCCTCTCCTCCGAGACGGTCGTCTCCCGCGCCGTCGACTGGAATCCCCTCGCGGGCGGTTACCAGGCCGGCGACTACCTCGTGTTCGACCTCACCGTCGGCTATCCGTGGGAAGTCCTCGGTTACCGGATCCACTCCAACTTCGGTCTCTATAACGTGACCGACGAGAAGTATTCCGAAGGCTCGTTCGTCCAGAGCCCGGCCCGCAACTGGGTCTTCCGCAACACGCTCAAATTCTGATCCGATTTCGTTGGTTCAACCAAGGGCGGAGGCCTCCGGGCCTCCGCCCTTTTTTTGCGCCCGCTCACCGACACCCGCTCGGCGGACCGGCACCCGCCGGCGAATGCACCTTCCCGTCTCGCCGATCGGAACCGACGTAAAACCGACGCCGCGGTCCGTCGACGCCGCTCCCAGGCAACGGCCACATCGAGCGACTCGCCCGCGCCGAAAAGCCGGCTCCACCCGCGCCCCGGTCCTCCGCCACCCCGCCAGGCTATTGCGTCGCCCGTGTCTTCCGGTTCACTCCGCCCTCCGATGATCGAAGTCTCGCAGCTCACCCGCGTCTTCCGCACCTACAAGAAAAAGCCCGGCTTCTGGGGCGGCGTGACCGGCCTGTTCCACCGCGACTTCGAGGAGACCGCCGCCGCCAAAGACATCTCGTTCACGATCGGCGAAGGCGAATTCGTCGGCTTTCTCGGGCCCAACGGCGCCGGCAAAACCACGACGCTCAAGATGCTCGCCGGCCTCATCTACCCCACGAGCGGCACCGCCCGCGTCGCCGGCTACGACCCGACCAAACGGGAAAACGCCTACCGCCGGCTCTTCGCCCTCGTCCTCGGCCAGAAAAACCAACTCTGGTGGGACCTCCCCGCCGTCGAGTCCTTCAATCTCCTCCGCGCCATCTACGCGATCCCCGAGGCCCAGTTCAAAGCCACCCTCGACGAACTCGTCGCGCTGCTCGACGTCGGCAAGAAGCTCAACGTCATGGTCCGCGAGCTCTCGCTCGGCGAACGCATGAAGATGGAGCTGATCGCCGCCCTCCTCCACCGCCCACGCGTCCTGTTTCTCGACGAACCCACCATCGGACTCGACGTCGTCTCCCAGAAAGCCGTCCGTCAATTCCTGCGCGACTACAACCGTCGCCACCGTGTCACGATCCTCCTGACCAGCCACTACATGGCCGACATCAAGGAACTCTGCGAACGCGTCGTCGTGATCCACAAGGGCAGCAAGATCTACGACGGCGCGCTCGACCGCCTGGAAAGCAGCGGCGGCGCGAAGAAGAAGATCATCACCTTTTTGCCCGCCGCGACGGCGAGCGGCGCGTTCCCCGAAACGTGGCAATCGCGCCACGGCACGACCAAGCGCGACGACGACGGCAAGTTCACGCTCTGCGTCCCCGGCGACCGCGTGGTCGCGGTCTCGCAGGAAGTCCTGGGCACCGGCCCCGTCGCCGACATCTCGATCGAAGACGTCCCCCTCGAAGACGTGATCGCCGAGCTATTCAGCGCGCAGGCGTAGCGCCATTACGACCGGCTCCGGGCCGACATCGGTCAGAACTCCCGCCGCACTTCGACAAACAGGAATCGGCCGACGATATCGTAGGCCTGCTTCACCGTGTTGGACTCCGTGCCGATGCCGCTGCCGGCCCCCGGCACAAACGGCGGTTCGGCATCGAACAAATTGTTCGCCCCCACCGTGACGGTCGTTCCCCGCAACCAACGCCCGGTCGACTCCGGCCAGCGGTGGGAGACAGTCAGGTCGAAAGTCCGGTAACTCGCGATCCGGTAACTCTGACGATCGGCGCGCAAAATATTCGGCGTCCCCGCCGCCTCACCGAAACGCGTGCCCGGCGCGGTCGTGGCCGGCACATAGTGAAACCGGCCGGTCGTTCGCCAGCCCCCGCGGACATGCGCCAAATGCAAATGCCCGGAGTATCCCGGCTGCAGGCCCTGCGGGTTGCCTTTGCCGTTCACAGACTCGGTAAAAACCCGCGCATATTGCAGATAGGCCGACGTCGGATTCGCGCGCCCCTTGTAATTGAACAGCACGTTCGCATCTGCCCCGGCCTCGAAGCGGCCCATGCCGCCGGCCGCCCACTGATATACGGCGGAGATATCCAAGCCGTCGGTCCAGACATCGCCGACCGGATCATAGACCACCCCGAGCGTGCCTGCATTGGTCGAGGTGACTTGGTTGGCGGCGGTCGAGGTCAAGGTGGTGCCGTCCACAAACCGGAACCCCGCCGCATAGGGCGAGGCCGAGCCGCGAGCGTTCAGATCGGCGACGATGAACGTGTAGTCGAATCCACCCACCTTGTCGCGTTGCACCCGGTAATAGTCGGCCGAGAAGTTCAGTCCCTTCACTTGCGCGGGCGAGTAGGCGATGCCCAGCGTCCGGGATTCCGACTTAGCCGCAAGGAGGTTCGGATTGCTGCGCTCGATGACCTGGGCGATGAACTGCCCGCCGACGATGCGACCGGTGGCACCGCCCGATCCGGTTCGGCCGTTGCCTTCCGGCAGCGTCACGGCCGGAACCGCGCCCTGGGCGGGTCCGTAAAGCGCAAACACCGATGGCGCCACAAACCCCTCCGCATACGTGGCCCGCAACACCAACTGCGGATCCCAAGGCCGCCAGCGCAGGCCCACCTTGGGTGTGGTGGCATTTCCACCCGGTTGGATCCGTTCGTGCCGGATGGCGAGTGTCGCATCCAGCTCGCGCGCCCAGACGGCCGTCCGCCGCGCACCGGCCAGCGGCACGTGCGTTTCCAGAAAAACCGCGCGCGTCCGGCGCTCGCCGCGCAGCAGGTTGCCGAGCGGGATGTAGCCGACCGCCAGGCCCGAATTGAAAAGGGAATCCGCCGCGCTGCTAGTTGCCTCCGAGCGCCATTCCCCGCCGAGCGCCGCGGTGAGAGTCCCCGCCGGCAATTCGACCAACTTGCCCGTCACGCGCCCATCGGCGCCGCGTTGGGTCAGGTCCGCCGAGCGATGGAGCGTCGTCCGCAGCGCCTCGAGCGTCTCGGGGGCATTGGCTCCCGCCACGCCGAAAAAGTCGAAAACGGGCACGTTTCTCCCGTTGAAGCTCAGCGTCGAAAGCGGCCGGCGCTGGGAGTCATACACGTAGGCGGCACCGCCGGCATCGAGCAACGGGATCAGCGCCTGCTGCAGCGCCACGCCGCTCGCGCCGCCGAAAAAGGTCTGCCGCCCCTTCGCGCGGCTGTAATGATACGCGGCCTCCCAGCGCCACGCCGCATCGCTCCCGCCGCGGAGGCCCGCCACCGCGCGATGGGTTTCCACGAGATTGTCGCTCGACCTCGAACCAAATTCATCGAGGCGGGTGCGAACGCCGGGGGCATTGGGCGCACCACCGGCGCCGATCGGAACGCCAAACAAGTTATACGGGTTGTTGGCCGGGATGCGCAGCGGCGCTACTTGGGCCAACGGCGAAGGAGCCAGATTGCTGCCGCCGTTCAGCGTGCGTGAGTAAAGGTAGTCGCCGAAAACTTCCAGCCGGCGCCCCGCCAGCTGTTTTTCTCCGGACGCGACAAACTGCCGCCGCTCCGTGGGCAGCACCGTCGCGAAACCGTAGAGCGCCGTATTCAAGATCGTCGCGCTGCCACCCGCCTCGCGGGACAGGGGCGTCGAAGCGATCGGCAGGTAGTAGCCCGCGGCCACCAGCGACTCGATCGAGCGGGGCGCGGCATTCGGGTCCGTTTTCGCCGGCAAAGAACGGATCGCGGCATTGTATCCGGCCGCACCTGCTGCCAAGGGCGATCCCGCGATGATGAAATTCCCGTTCCGCCCCGCGTAGCTGCTGCTGATGTGCGCTGCCAGCACCGCCGGATTTTGGCCCAGCGCCACGAGGTCAGCCGGCGCAAGCAGCGAGACTTTCCGATCGGTGCTGAGCAGCGGCGTGCTCTCGAAATACTGCGCGCCCACCACCAGCGAACCGCCCGAACGATTCACGCCCGCCGTCACCCAGCCTTCGCGTGTCGAGTAGTCGCCCTTGCCATCGGTGCCGTAGCGTCCGCCCGCCTCTCCGCCGCTGAAGCTGCGCCGCAGGATCACGTTGATGACACCGCCGACCGCGTCCGAACCATAAAGTGTCGACGCACTGTCCTTCAGCACTTCCACGCGTTCGACCATGCCGAGCGGTATCGTATTCAGATCCACCGCCGGGGAAGCGGACGTGGAACTGTTGGAACTGAAAGGAGAATTCGCCAACCGGCGTCCGTTGAGCAGCACGAGCGTGGGCAAATTGCGCAGCGCGGCATTCGACTCGCCGGTTCCTTGCAAATTGACCTCGTTGCCGACGTTTGCGCTGCCGGAAAACGACGGGCTGAGCGACTTCAGGGCCCGGAGCAGATCGGTCGCCCCGGTCCGCGCGAGCAACGGCCCGTCGAACGTCACGACGGGGCTGGCACCCAGCGTCGCCGCTTCCGGCAGATAGGTGCCCGTCACGATGACGGGCGCAAGGGTTTGGGTTGCCGAGTCCGCCGCCGGCGCCTGCGCTGCAGCTGCCAGACAGACCGACGAAAGAAACGCAGCTACCCCGCGACGTAGCCCAACGGCGGATGGCATCAGGAGGGTCATGAAGCGCGGGCGAGCATTTCCAATCGTCTCCCTCCCGCAATGAAACTCTTCGGCCGCGACGCGAAATCTCCGCCCGAATCCACCCAGCATTCCGGCCACTCGGCCGACCCCTTCGGCCGCCGCGAGCCTACAGGCTGCGGATCGAGATGAGGATCTCGGTTCCCTCCAGTCCGGGTCCGGCGTGGATCTCGCCGTGGTGCAGGCGCAGGATTTCCTTGGCGAGAAAAACGCCGATTCGCCCGAGGTTCGGCACCTCGTCCGGGACGGGCTCCGGGAGGATGCCCTCCAGCTCGAGTCGCTTGCCGCGCAGCGAAATCAACGCGACTTTCTCCTCCTCGTTGCCCGTGGCCCGCAGCTTCAAAACGAGGTCCTTGGCTCCGTCCTCCGCCCGGTTTTCAACGACCGTGCGGATCAAAGCGCGCAACGCATACTCGAGCAGTTGCCGGCTGACCTGCAGAGCGACCGGCTCCTGTCCCGTTTCCGTCCGCAGCCGCAATGAACTCCCGACCCTTTGCACCAATTCGCGCAGGTCGGTGCTCTCCCCCTGCACCTCGTGCAGGCTCTGCATGAGCGCGAGACTGTTGTTCAGGCCCTCCAGTTCCGCGATGTTGTTCTTGATCGTGTCGCCGAGCGACGGGGGGATCGGTCGGTCCGGCCAAGCATGGCGAAACGTCGTCAGCGACACCAGCGCGTTGCCGAGCTCGTGGCTGAGCGTCAGCGCGAGTTCGCGCAGCATCTCGCGGCGCCCGGTGCGCTCGCGCAGGCGCGCATCGTGCACTTCGCCGCTCGCCTCTTCCCAGAACGCCCAGGCGCCGCCCGTCTCCGCGATCAAACCTGCGCCGGCCCGGAACGGTTGCTCGCCGCTCGGCGCGGCGCGGCAGACCTCGCGCGTCCTCCGCGCCTGGCCCACCAGCTCGCGCACGATGAGCGGCACGTGCCGCGGCGGATTCTCGTTCGGCCCCAACACCAGCGTGCCCGGCAGGTATTTCGCGCCGATGTTCGCCTGTTCGGCGAGATGGTTGAGCCGCGAGAGCTGCGTCGATTTCGCCAGGAAGTGCCGCAGCAGCCTGGCGAAAAACACCGCGCGCGTCCGGTCCGCCTCGTCGTAGGGCTGGCCGTCGTCGCGCACTCCGAGCGCGATCAGACCGAGCAGGCGCCCATTGTCGTGCACCGGCACGAGCAATCGCGCACCCCACAGGGCCAAGCGGCTGCGGACGGCGAGTTCGGCGACCGGGTCCGCCGGGCTGTCCCAATTGGTGCCGTCGATCACGGCCGGATGCGCCTCGAAGAATGCCACCAGCGGATCTTCCGCCGCGAAGAAAGAGGTGCCCCGGTCCGCCCGGAAACCGTCCACCTCGCGGAGAAAAAACACCGCATGCGATGCCCGCAGCAAGTGCCGCGAAGCCCGGCGGAACTCCGCGATCAAGCGATCCCGGGTGTCGAGATTCTCCACCGCACCCTCGAGAAAATCCCAGAACTCCGCCGTATCCGTCGCCGTTGGGCGCGGCAACGGACGCGGCGGCTCGGCGCGCCGGGTCTTCTCGCTCAGCATTTCCACGAGCGACTGCTTTTCGGCCAGCTCGTCGAGCAGCGGCAAAATCTCGCGCAGCCGGACGGCACTTTCCTCGTAGGAGAGATATGCCTTCGCCCGGTTTTCGATTCGCGCCTGCTCGAACGGCAGACTCCGCGGCTCGCCGACATAGATCGTCGGACAACGCGCCAGGGAAGGAGGCAGCGCCGCCTCCGCGACCGCATCCAGCACCACGACGGCGGCAAAGCCGGGCGCCGTGCCGCCGGGCAACGGATGCGAGCCCAAGCGCAACGCCGCCTTGCCGGCGGGCAGTTGTCGTTCCCACGCGTCCGCCAACGCGGCATCGTGGGTCGCTAGGAAGACAACGGTTGGCATGGAAAGGTCACGCGAAAGGTCGCACCCTGGCCGGGGGCCGGGGGATCGACGCTGATACTCGCATGGAGGTTGGACAGGATGTCGCTGCAGATGGCGAGACCGAGGCCGAATCCGGACGATTTCGTCGTCTGAAACGGCTGGAACAGCTTCGGCCTCATCTCCGGAGCAATGCCGGGACCGCTGTCCGCCACCGCCATCTCGATTCCGGCGTCAGTATTGCGTGTCGCGATTTTCACCCACCGCTCCGTGCCGGCATGTGCCTCGACCGCTTGGATCGCGTTGAAACAGAGGTTCAACATTACCTGCTTCGCCGCCGACGCATCCGTGAATGCCGCATCGGGCGAGGCCGCGAATTCGGTCAGGAACCGCACGTTGCGGTGCGACGCCTTGGCCGCGACCAAATCGAGACTGGAGCGAAGGAGCGGATGCAACTCGATCAACTTGGCCTCGTAGGTCCGCGGCGACGCGAGATCGAGCAGTTGCTCGGTGAGCTGATCGATACGGGTGACTTCGTCTCCGATCAGCTTGAAGAATTTCTCCCGGAAGCGCGGGTCATGGTGGTGCGTCGGAAGGAGCTGAACGAAGGTCTTGATCGAGACGAGCGGGTTGCGGATCTCATGGGCCAAACTCGCTCCGAGCAAACCGACCGTCGCGAGTTGTTCGGCATGCTGCGCCTTGACCGAGAAATGCGCGCGTTCCAAGGCACTTTCTATGATGGACGCCAACTCCAAGAGCTGTGCCACCTGCGGATAGGTAAACGGACGGCGCGACGCTGCTGCACCCACGCCCACCAACGCGGTCATCGAGCGTCCCTCGGCAATCACCATGGCGGAGAGATTGTTTCGGGATAGAAACTGGCCGAGAGCCAAACGCTCCACCGATGACCGCTCTCGGGCGAGACGCTCCGTAGTAACCCAGCGCAATTGCCGCAAAGCACCCAAAACGGGCGAATCCGCGGAAACGGCTACTCCGCATCCTTCAAGCCCTCCTCCGCTTCCCGAGAGCACGATCGCATGTTCGCATCGCCCCCACCCCTTGATTACAGATACAAACGCCGCCTCCAATTCATCGACCCGATTCTCTCTCCGAGCCGCGGCAAAGGTCGCCGAGCGTGCGTCACCCGCCCCCGGAAAGAACTCGAATCGTTGCGCCAGAAAATCGCCCAATATCGATGCGACCCACAATACGATTGCTGTCGTGACCAGCACATCGAGTGGCACCGGCAAAATCAGGCGCGCGCACCAATCAACGGCAAAGGCGAGTCCCGTGCAGACAGAAACAAGCAACAGCTTCTGGACCCCCACGCGGACAATCTGCCGTGCATCGAAAACCCGGTGCGTTGTGATCGCTATAGCGGTGCCGGCATAGAAGATCATCACCAAAATCGGCTGCAGCTGTATCGTCCAAATCCCTCCGGCGAAGGCATGGATCGCCATAAGGGCGATCACCCCTGTCGCCGTCGCGCTTCCCCCGAGAAGCAATATCTGCAGTTCAAGCCGGCTCAGCCCCTCCAAGGCACGGATCTGCACCACGGTTTCACGGCAGAGCACCCCATACATAATCAAAACGCCAATCATATATATGAGATACCCGACTCCCGGGCGCAGGCTGCCAGTTGCACCCGGGGAAACGAAATTCTCCATGGTGCAAAGGCCCGCGAGGGCAATACCAACACCGAGCCGCCATGCCACTCCGCGGCGCACGGCTACCCAATACGCACCTTCGCGCTCCACAACCGCCTCCTTAAGCATCCAAAGGTGCAAGGGAATATATGCGCCGATCGCGCAGGCCGCACGCACCCAAGTCAGATCCAGTTCATCCCACCCCGCGCTGTCCACCGCGAACAGCCATGCCGCCACATGCAATGCAGTGGAGAGAAAGAACCGATTCACTCGGCGAGTAGGATTCGCCCAAGAGACGGCGAAACCCATCAAACAAACCGAGACGATAGCAAAAATGGCCGGGCTCAGGGTCATCTCGACAAGACCAGGCACGCGTTGGTCCCCGACAATCCGTGCGAATCAATCAGCACCTTGGACTGTCGCAAAAATCGACAGTTCGAGCTCAGATTGAGCGGACAACTTGGATCCGGGTATTCCCAGTTCACCGTGGGCGGCAACCTATCGTCCCGGATCCCCAAGGCACTCGCTGCAACCTGGATTGCGCCGGCCGCACCCAGAGCACTTCCCACTGCACCCTTGATGGAAAACGCGGGCACTTGGACCAGGTGCGGCCCGAAGACCCTCGCAAGACTAACTGCCTCGGCAGCGTCAACCACGGGATGTCCGGGGCCCCAGGCATTGATTGCATCGATATCGGTGGGCCCAACCCCGGCATTGGCCAGTGTCAATCGGATCGCATCCACCAGACCGGCTCCTGGATTCTCCACCGGATCCGACGCATACGCGTAGCCGTCGATGAAAGCGTAGCCCAGCCTCGGGCTTTCCTCGGGTTCAAGCACGAACACCGCAGCACCCTCCCCCAGCGCGCCACTCGTTCGCCACAAATCGAATGGTCGACATTGACGATCCGGCTCTTCCGGACTGCCCGGACTCAACCCCGCAAGCTTCAGCTCCACCATGGGGTGATAATGCAGTGGGGCTTCGGAACCCCCACAAATAGCAATCTCCGCCTCGCCCGTTGCTATGCGCTCCGCTGCATGTCCAATCGCGTCTACCCCGGAGCAACATGCGCTCTGCAGCGAAATCGTGCGGGTCGTCCCCCCTACCAACTCGCTTATCGCCCCCCCAATCGATGCCACGGACATCGAGAAAACCGTCGTCGGAGGCGCAGGCGTCGCGTAGCCTCGCACAAGCGCGGTATTGATAAACCGATTGATCGCGCCGAAATCCATCAAAGATGCACCGACAGCAATCAGCGGCATCCTCTCTCGCAAATACTCCAAGCCTATACCCGCATCGCGAATCGCCAGCAAGGCGCCAACGACCGCAAACTGCGTGTGCCGCGCCATCCGTTTGAAGCTGACCCCCTCGAAGTATCGTTCCGGCCGAAAGTCCCTGAGTTCTGCGGCGATCAACGCACCGGAATGCTCCGATAACTTCGGCAACAACCTAATCCGGCTCACCGGCTCGAGAATTCCCTTCCAAAACTCCTCCCGCCCGATCCCCGCCGGAGTCACCGGACCGATGCCTGTGATCTTGACCCGCCGCCGCTTCATTCCTGCGGGGCTTCCGGAAACACCAGACGCACCGTCGTGCCGCGACCCGGCGTGGATTCCAGCGCAAACGAGGCCCCGTGCGTGCCCGCGAGGTGCCGGCAGATACTAAGTCCCAGGCCCGTGCCCGAGGCCTTGCTGCTGAATCCGCCGTGCAACGCCCGCTTCACCCGCTCCGCATCCATCCCCACCCCGTTGTCCGCGACCGCCATCTCCACCTGTCCGTCCCGCCGGACCAGCCCCACCGTGATGCGCGTGGCGCCCGCCTCGAGCGAGTTCTTGAACAGATTCTGCAGCACCCGCATGAGTTCGAACTTCGCCCCGCGCACCCACGCCTCGCCCAGCCCGCTGCACTGGATGGCACCGTTGCCGAAAAAGATCACCTGCCGCACCTCCGCCGCAAGCTGCACCAGGTCGATGGGCGAGAACTCCGTCACTTGCTTCGATGCGTGCCGCCAGTTTTCGGACAAGTGGTGGCAGTATTCGGCCGCTTTTTCGACCATCGCCGAATACTCCAGCAGTTTCCGGCCCGTATCCTGGTCGCGCTGGCTCAGCACCCGGGCCTCCTCCGCCACCAAGGCGGCGTAGCCGATCACCACCGTAAGCGGATTGTTGAGATCGTGAACGAGCTCCACCGACGCCCGCGCCTGCCAGATATGCGGTTCGTTCTGCTGGATCTCGCGCTTCAAGGCCATCGCCATGCCCTGGGCATCCTCGGCCGCCTTCGCCTGCGCGCGGCGCAACCGTGTCGCCGCCGTCTGCTTGCGCACCGCCTCGATCAACTCCGGGATGTCGGGGGGCTTGCGCAGATACTGGTTCGCACCCGCCACCATCGCCTGCTGCGCCGTCAGCAACGTGCCGTAGCCGGTCAGCATGATCACGGACACATGCGGATCGATCTTCCGCAGTTCCTCCAGCGCCCGGATGCCGTCCATCTCCGGCATGCGGATATCCAGCACCACCGCCGCAAACGCCCGCGCCTGCAGTTTGGCGAGTGCCTCCTTGGCCCGTTCCGCCGTGTCCACGTCGAATTCGCCCGACAAACTGAACGCAATCGATTCGCGCGGACCGTATTCGTCGTCGACCACGAGCACGGCGGGCTTGTCCTGCACGGTGTCGGACACGGTGGCCGGGGTTTTCTTGATCAGCATGCGAGGAAAGTAGTGCGGAGATGAAGCGACGGCCTGCGGGGCTGGTTTCAGCCGGGGCCAGAGTGTTTGCGATTCCGATTTTCGCGTGTCAAGGCGTGCATCCGGGATTGATTCGGCGGACAACGCTGCCGACGGTCGGGCCGTGATTTCCGCCGCCGTCGCTCTCGCCGCCGCCGCGATATCCGCCTCGTTGATGTGGCTGTATTTGCGTTCCCGGGACGCCGCACAGACCGCGCGCCTCGAACTCCTGTCCGCCGAAAACACCCGGTTCCGGGATGAGGTGAACTCCCTGCGACTCGAACGCGACCGCCTGCTCGCCGACCAAGCGACGCTCGCCGCGCGCCTGGCCGCCGAACAATCGGCGCACACCCGCATCGCGACCGAATTCAAAGCGCTCTCCGCCGACGCGCTGCGCGCCAACCGCGACGAGTTCCTCGCCCAGTCCGCCCAGTTCCTTTCTTCGCTCCACGCCCGCTCCGCCGGTGACCTCGACCTGCGGCGCCAAGCCGTCGACACCCTCGTCCAACCCATCCGCGCCGCGCTCGAACGCGTGGACACCCGCATCGCCGAACTCGAAGTCGCGCGCGCCGGCGCCTACGGCGCCCTCGGCGAACAGCTCAAAGCCCTCGGCGACGCCCAGTCCCGCCTCCAAGCCGAAGCCGCCCAGCTCTCCACCGCCCTGCGCTCCACCCGCTTCGCCGGCAGCT
>JBILLY010000844.1:0-2866 GCA_044375835.1 Opitutaceae bacterium | reverse complement strand
GGTGGGATTAGGCGGCGGGGTGGGCGGGAGGGGAAGCGGGAAACCGGGGTGGCGCGGAAAATTTTCGCGGAGGCGACACTGCGGACTTGGCGCGGCGCGGGGGAGCGGACATTGCCGGGGGATGAAACCTCTCCCCTGGGTGAAATTGGCGATGGCGGTGCTGGCGATGGCGGGCGGCGCGACGGCGACACGGGTCGCGGCGCAACCGGTGTATTTCGGCACGGGCGGGCCGGGGGCGAAGGGCATCTACCGCGCGGTATTCGACGCGAAGTCGGGCAAGCTGTCCGCGGCGGAACTCGCGGCGGAGATCGGGTCGCCGGGGTTTCTGGCGCTGCATCCGGACGGCACGAAGCTCTATGCGGTGGCGAATTTTCCCGGCGGGCCGGGCGCAGTCGGTTACCGGATCGCGGCGGGCGGAAAGCTGGAGCAGATCAACGCGGTGCCGACGGGCGACGGCGGCGGGGCGCACATCGCGGTGCATCCCTCGGCGAAATTTTTGCTGACGGCGCAATACGGCAACGGCTCGACGGCGCTGTTTCCGCTGGAGGCGGACGGGAAGCTCGGCGCGGCGAAAGTCTACAAGCACCAGGGCGGGGCGAAGGTGGTGGCGGGGCGGCAGGACAAGCCGCATGCGCACTGGGCGGGGTTTTCGCCGGACGGAAAGTATGCGCTGGTGCCGGACCTCGGGCTGGACGCGATCGTGATCTACCGGGTGAACCTCGAGGCGCTGGCGCTGGAGCCGCACGGCGAGGCGAAGTCGGTGCCGGGCGGCGGGCCGCGGCACATGCGATTCTCGCCGGACGGGAAGTTCATCTATCTGCTGAACGAGTTGTCGCTGTCGGTGACGACGTTTGCGTGGGATGCGGCGACGGGAACGGCGAAACGGCTCGCCGATGTGCCGAACCTGAGCGCGGAGGCGAAGGCGGGCGAGGCGATGAACGCGGCGGCGGAGATCCTCGTGCACGCGAACGGGCGCTTCGTGTATGCCTCGAACCGCGGGCACGACACGGTGACGGCGTTTCGCGCCGATCCGGCCACGGCCAAGCTGGAAGTGATCCAGGTGCAGCCGGTGCGCGGAGCGTTTCCGCGGAACATCAATCTCTCGCCGGACGGCGGCTGGCTGCTGGCGGCGGGCGCGGACTCGAACACGGTGTCGGTCCACAAAGTGGATACGCAGACCGGGCGGCTGACCTACCAGACCAAGGGCGTGATCAACGTGCCGGCGCCGATCTGTATTTTGTTTGCCGGGAAGTGAGCGTGCGCCGGGGCGGCGGCGTGGGGCAAACGCCCGCCGCCGGCCGAAGGCAGGTGCGGGGGCGGGAGCAGTTTTTTCGCCACGGAGGGCACGGAGGGCACGGATGCATGGACCGCGGTTCGCCAGTGTGATGGCGGGCGAGTGCCGGGCGGAATCCGGGGAGGTGGGGCAGGAGGCGAGGCGAGCGGGGCGGGCGGCCGGTCAGCGGGCTTTTTTCTTTTTGGCGGCGTTGTCGCCGCGGGCGAGTTCGGAGGCGCGGGCGGGGTCGTGCTGGGGATTGGGCACGGGAAGGCGGGCGCCGACGCGGGTGCGCCAGGCGTCGAGCGCGGCGCGCAGGTCGCGGGCGCGGGCGGGTTCGCGGGCGGCGAGGTTGACGGATTCGGCGGGATCGGCGGCGAGGTCGTAGAGTTCGAGCGCACCGTCCTCGAAGAACTCGATGAGCTTCCAGTCGCCGCGGCGGATCGCGCTCGCGGGGGTGCTGTGGTGGTAGTGCGGCAGGTGCCAGTGGAGGGCGTCGCGCACGACGGGCGCGGCGGGGTCGCGGAGGTGGGCGGCGAGGCTGAGGCCGTCGAGCGGCTGGCGGGTGGCGTCGGGCGGCGAGACGCCGGCGAGGCCGAGAAAGGTCGGGTAAATGTCGTGGGTGCGCGCGGGGGCGGCGGAGGTGCGGCCGGCGGGGATAGTGCCGGGCCAGCGAGCGAGGGCGGGGATGCGGATGCCGCCTTCGTAGAGGCTGCCTTTTTCACCGCGGAGCGGGCGGTTGGAGGTGACGATGCGGCCGCTCTGTTCGTGCTCGAGGCCGCCGTTGTCGGAGAGGAAGACGACGAGAGTGTTTTCGGCGAGGCCGGCGGCATCGACGGCGGCGACGATGCGGCCGACGGAGGCGTCGAGTTCGGCGAGGAGGCCGGCGTAGACGGGATTGCTCGGGTAGCCGGGCTGCGGGGGCTTGGCGGAGAATTTCTTTTCGAGCTCCGGCGTGGTGGAGAGCGGGATGTGGACGGCGTAGTGGGAGACCTGGAGGACGAAGGGGCGGGCGCGGTTCTCGGCGATGAAGGCGACGGCGCGATCGGTGAGGAACTCGGCGGTGCGTTGCGGGGCGGGGCGCTCGGGCGGGGCGGCGGGCTGCGTGTGACCCTGGGTTTCGCGGACGACGGACCAGCCTTGGTCAGCGGGCGAAAAGCCGGCGCCGCCGAGGTGCCATTTGCCGAAGTAGCCGGTGGCGTAGCCGGCGGCGCGCAGGCGCTCGGCGAAGGTCTCGACCTCGAGCGGGAGCTGCGCGGGGACGACGGGGTCGGTGAGGCGGGCGTAGGGGCGGCGGTGGCCGGGGATATGTTGGGTGATGCCGAAGCGGGCCTGGTCCTGGCCGCTCTGGAGGTTGGCGCGGGTGGGCGAGCAGACCGGGCCGGCGTAGAATTGCGTGAAGCGGAGGCCCTCGCGGGCGAGGCGGTCGAGGTGCGGGGTCTCGTTGAAGCGATTGCCGTAGCAGCCGAGGTCGGCCCAGCCGAGGTCGTCGGCGAGAATGAGGATCAGGTTGGGCGGGCGCGGCGGCGCGGACGGAGTGGCCGCGGGGGCGGCCGAGCAAAGCGGGGACCACAGGAAAAGGCAGAAAGAAGA
>JBILLY010000845.1:0-2866 GCA_044375835.1 Opitutaceae bacterium | reverse complement strand
ACGAACACCTCGGTCAACGTCTTCGGCTTCCGTCGCTCGCGCTCCCGCGCCGCCGCCCCGCCCGACCGGAAGTCCAGAAGGACCCGCTCCAGCGCCGGCGCACGCGCCGCCACGCTGAAACATCGCCGCACGAGTTCCGCCGCCGTCGCTGCGCGCCCCGAGTCTCCGGCCGCGGCCAGCGCCGCCGCCGCCATCGCGTCCGGGGCGAGATACGGCACGAGGGTCGCGCCGCCGAGTTCCGCCAGTTCCTCCACGCCGCCGGAGCCGGCAAAACCGATCACCGGTTTGCGCAGCGCCGCCGCTTCCAGCATCGCCAGCGGAAAGGGATCTTCACGCGAGGTGAGGCAAAACACGTCCGCCAGTTCCAGCCACGCGTGCGGCACATCCGTTTCCCCGACCAACCGCACGGCGTGCTCGAGCCCGAGCGCCCGGATATCCCGCCGCAATCCGCGCTCGAACTCCGGCGCCGTCGCTCCGCCGATCCACAGCCCGTGCACCTCCCGGCGGCCCGCGGCGCGCGTCCGCGCCGCCTGCACCGTCTGGACAAAAAGGTCCGCGCCTTTGCGGAAATCCAGCGTGCCGCAACCGGCCAGCACCACCGCATCCTCGGGCAGACCCGCTTGCGCCCGCGAGGTCCGCACCCGCGCCTCCGCCCCCGTCGGGTCGAACATCTCGTGCTGCACCGCGATCCGCTCGGCCGGAATGCCGAAGCGCTCCGTCAGCCGCCGCGCCACGCCGCGGGCGCAGGCCACGAAGCGCTCCGTGTGGCGGATTGTTTCCGCCATCCGCCGCGGCCCGACCCACTCGAAGCCGAGGTCCAGCTCGTGCACATGCGTGATCACCGGCGGCAACACCGGCCCCAGGCCCGCCACGCAGTCGGAACTCCCGACCGAGTTCGCGTAGATCAGGTCGAAGTTCCGCGCTTCGATCCGCCGCCCGTCGCCCGCCCGCCGCGTCGGCGCCACCGCCGCAAACTCGGCCTCCAGCGCGCCGCCTTTGGCCGCCAGCACTTCGAACTCCACCGTGCCGCGGGACCGCAGCCAGCGGAGAAAATGCAACAACATCATCGGCGCGCCGGTCCGCGTCGTCTCGTGGGTCACGAACAGCACGCGCGGTCGCCGGTCCGGCCCGCCTGCCGCGGGCCCCGCCGGTTCGCCGTTCTTGCCGTCCCCGGTCATCGCGCCGTCTCCCGCTCAGGCCGCCTGCAGCCGCACCCGCAACCGCGCGAGGCTCGTGCCGCGCGCGCGCGCCAGTTTCTCCGCTTGGCCGAGCAAGAGTCCGCCGCGCGGGGGATCGAGCACCACCAGGCGGTCGCCGATCGTCACCAGGCTCTCGAGGATCACCGCGGCGTCGTTGGTCGCCGCCGCGGCCTTCACCGACCCGAGCAACGTTTGCGCCGCCTCGATGCGCCGGCCCGCCTGTTCCAGCGTTCCCACCTGCTGCAGCACGCGGCTCCGCTCCGCCCGCGCCCGCCCCAGTCGTTCCTGCTCCGCCCGCATCGCCGCCTCCGCCTCAGCCCGGGAACGCGGCACCGGCGTCACCAGCACCGCCAGCACCTCGGCCATTTCCACCGGACTCAGCCGCGCCTCGTCGCCCAGCAGGCTCCGCCCGAGCCCCTCGTCCGCCACGGCCGCATGCGGCGTCACGTGGAACCGCGCGAGAAACTCCCGCTCCCGGCGCTTCGTGTCGTCCGACAACCATTGTTTCAGCCCCGCCGGGTTCGCCGCCCAGCTCGCGTCGCGCAGATAGTCCGCCTCGGTCTTCTCCGGCCGGCTCCCGAAAATCGCCACCCGCGCGCCGAACGCCAACGCATACGCCACGTGGCTGCCCCAGCCGTTGGTCGTCACCGTCTCGAACTGCTCGAACAAGGCCCGCATCCGGCCCAGCGCGTTCAGGTCGTTGGGCATCGCGCCGTCGACCTGCTCGAAGCCCAGCGCCGAAAACTCGCCGACCCACAGGCCGTTTTTCCGGCAACTCGGGTGGATGCAGACCACCACGCGCTCGAAGCCCGCGGCCGCCGCCGCCACCTCCTCCGCGTAGCGTTCGAACGGCGCGCGATCCGGAAACGCATCGCCCGCCAGCGTGTGCGTCGGCATCACCAGCAGACTGCCGCGTTGCCGCGGTGCCCCGCTCGCCGCCGCGTAGAGGATCGGCGCCCCGATCGCCCTCGCCTGCCCGTAGCCGTGCCGCTGCATCAGCTCCGCCTGCTCGCGGCGCACCGTGAACACCGGCAGCGCGCGGGCGTTCGGCGTGTTGTTCGCCAGCACATCCGCCGAGAAATCCAGCCACGGTCCTTTGCAGCCGTGATGCCACACCCCGTTCACGCCGTAGCCCGGCGCCAGCACGCGTCCGGCGTGCGCCGCCGCGACGTGCAGCGCGCCGTATTGGTCGCTCCACCCGTTGGCCATCGTGCCCGCCGTGCGGTAGGGCCGCTGCGGGGGCAACGCGATCGGCGCGCCGGGCGCCGGTTCCTTTCCGATGATCGTCATGGTCGTGTCCTCCTCAGCGGATGTCCCGCACGCAGCAAAATGCCTCGGCGGCCCGCACGCCCGTCGCGCTGCCCCACCGCGCCGCGATCGCCCGCAGCGAGTCCGGCGCCCGCGGATGCGGAAAAGCCCGCGTCTCGCTCTCGTAAACCTGCATCGCCGCGATCTTCGTCTCCAGCGTCGCCGAGATGTCGAAGAACACCTGCGGCATGAACTGCGGCGCAAATTGCTGGAACGCCCACTCCGTCGACGACGGGATCTCGTAGGCGTAGACGCGTTTCACCACGCCGCCCGCCATCGGCCGCGTCGCCGTCAGCGTCGCGCGGAAGGTGATCGCGTGGTCCATGTTCAGATCGCCGCCGTGCTGGGTAAACACCGTC
>JBILLY010000843.1:0-2867 GCA_044375835.1 Opitutaceae bacterium | reverse complement strand
TCCCCCGCCGGCCGCTCCGTCACTCGTCACACGTCACAGGTCACACGTCACTCGCGCAGCGCTACTCCCACAACCGCCGCCGCGCCACCACGTCCGCCAAGAGCGCACCGATCCGCGCCGCATACGCCTCCGCGGTGCAACCCGCCGTCGCCACTCGCGCCCGTGACGTCAACTCGCCGCGCAGCGCCGGCTCGTCCAGCAACCGCCGCATCGCCGCCGCCCAGGCCTCCGCCTCCAGCGGCGCCGCATACAGCGCTCCGTCCCCGAGCTGCTCCCGGTGCCCCGCCAGATCGCTCAGCACCATCGGGCACCCGAGCACCGCCGCCTCCTGCGGCGGCAGGTTGTTGGGTCCGAGCAACGACGCGAACACCAGCCCCGCCGCCCCTTCGTAAAGCGCCCGCAGCTCACCGCGTGTGACGAACCCCGGCTGATGCACATGGTCGCCCACGCCCAGGCGCCGCGCCTCCGCCGCGATATAGGCCGCGTTGCCCTTGTTCGCTCCGGTGAAAACCAGGTGCGGCCGGGCGTCCGCCGCCTGCCCCGCGTGCAGCCGCGCCAGCGCGCGCACCAGCGTCGCGTGGTTCTTGTGCGGCCAGAATTGCGCCGGATACAAAAAATACCGCCCCGTCGGTCGCCACGTCGGCACCGTGGCCGGCGTGTCTCCGAAATCCGGATTCGGAAACGGCACCGCCACCACCTTGTCCGCCGCCAACCCGAACAACTCCCGCGCCTCCGCCGCGCCCGCCCGGTTGCCCGTCACCACGTAGCTCGCCTGCCCGAGCATCGTCCGGCACAGCGCTTCCCGGTGCGTCCACGGATCGCGCCCGCTCCGCATCTCGGGAAACTCCGGAATCGTCCGGTGCCCGATATCCCAAAGCGTGAACACAAACGGCACGTCGATCCGCGCAAACGCCGGTGCCGCGAAATACGCCGTGTCTAGCCGCAGCCGCCGGCATACCGGCCGCACGTCCGCCAACGGCAGCTCGCCGCCGAACCACCGCGCGATCCGCCCCCAGGCGTAGCGGATCGGTCGCCGCCGGTGCGACCACGCGCTCCACGGCACCGGCACGATCTCCGTGTCGCCGTCGGTCGCCAGCCGCGCCACCTGCGCGCCGATGATGCCCAGCAACGTGTCCGCCCCGCCGTCACCCGGCGTCGTCCCGCGGCCAAACACCCCGATCCGGTAGCGCCGCCCGCTCATCGTGTGTTTCCTCCGTCGAGTCGGTGCCTGTTCATCGTCCGGTTGGCGTCATCCGCTGTTTTCTCGGCGCACCTCACACCGCCTCCGCGACGATCAGCCCATACCACGCCCGCGCGTCGAGCGGCGCGTCGTCGATGCCGGCATGGGCCGCGCGCGCGCCAAACCCCGCGCCCCGCAGCGCCGCCTCCACTTCGTCGCGAAAAAAATACCGCAGTCGGTGCACTTCCTCGATGCGCACAATCCCGCCCTCCGCCCGGTCCTCGAGAAACAACTCGTAGGCCACGTCGATCCGCCGCGCCGCCGCGTCGTGCCGCGGCTCCGCGATCCGCGTCAGCCGGCTCGCCGCATCATCCGCCCGCCGCACCCGCAGCGCCGGCGGATCCGCCTGCACCCCGGGCCCGTGCCAGAAATCGAACACGAACCGCCCGCCCGACGCCAAATGCCGCCGCACGTTCGCCAACGCCCGCTCCAGCTCCCCCGGCTCCGCCTGATATGACATCACGTGAAACAGCGACGCCGCCGCCGTGAACGTCCGCCCGAGCGCAACCTCCGCCGCCGCACCCTGCACGTAGTCGACCGCCGCCCCCGCCGCGGTCCGCCCGCGCGCGATCGCCAGCATGTCCGCGGACAGGTCCACACCCGTCACCTGCCAGCCGAGCCCCGCCAGCACCCGCGCGTGCCCGCCCGTGCCGCAGCCGACTTCCAACAGCGTCCCGCGCGCGCGCCCGCCCGCCGTCAGCGCCGCATCCACCCAACGCGCCTCCGCCGCGTAATCCTTCCCGCGGTAAAGCAGGTCGTAGGCACGCGCATACTGCGCGAAGCTCGCCGCGCTCATGCCAGCGCCTCCCGCAGCGCCGCCACCACCTGCGCCACCTCCGCCTCCGTCAGCGTCAGCCCGCTCGGCAGGTAGAAGCCGAACCGATACGCCCTCTCCGTGTGCGGATACCGCTCGCCCGCGAACAGCCCGCGCGCATGCAGCGCCGGCTGCTCGTGCAGCCCGAGGAAAAACGGCCGCGTGCCCACGCCCCGCGCCTTCAAGCGATCCATCACCGTCGCCGCCGTCAACCCGAGCGCCGGATCCAGCTCCACCGCGTAAACCCAATACACCGAGCGCGCCCACGGCCGCACCGGCATGAAGCGCACGCCCGGCACCGTCGCCAGCGCCGTCCGGTAAATTTCCGCCAGCCGCCGCTTGTCCGCCACGAACTCGTCCAGCCGCTCCGTCTGCGCCAGCCCCACCGCCGCCTGCAGGTTCGTCATCCGGAAATTGTAGCCGAGTTCCGTGTGGAAAAACCGCCGCTCCGCCTTGAAACAGAGATTCCGATACGCCCGCGCGCGCTCCGCCACCGCCGGATCGTCCGCCAGCACCATCCCCCCTACGCCGGTGGTCACGATCTTGTTGGCGTAAAAACTCGTCGCCGCCGCGTCGCCCATCGCCCCGACCTTCCGCCAACCGCCGCCGTCGCGCGCGCTGCGATACTCCGCCCCGTGCGCCTCCGCCGCGTCCTCGAGGATCTTGAAGCCGTGCCGCGCCCTCAGCTCGAGCAACGGATCCATGTCGACCGCGTGGCCGAAGATGTGCACCGGCATCACAACCTTTGTCCGCGGCGTGATCCGCGCCGCCACCTGCGCCGTGTCCATCGTCCACGTCTCCGGATCGATCTCG
>JBILLY010000842.1:0-2870 GCA_044375835.1 Opitutaceae bacterium | reverse complement strand
TATGGCCCGTTCGATGTTGGGCCACAACCTCGACTCCATCCAACCCGACGGAACGATTCTCCCCGCCAACGGCGAGCAGTCCCGTCCCGACGAGCCCGGCCACGTCGCCTTCGCCCTCGGCGAATTCTACCGTGCCACCGGCGAGACCACGCTCAAAGGCCACGACCTGATCGACCTCGCGGCCCGCTGCATCACGGCGCAGATGTTCACGGAGCCGGCCGCCGAAAACGGCCTCGCCTACGCGGCCCTCGGCCTCCTCGCCTTCGGCCCATCCAAGGAACGCAACCCCGTCTGGGAACGCCTCGTCGAGGAGACCCAGGTGCGCATCGACAAGTCCCTGCTCCACCGCAGCGATTACGACAACCACTGGCAGGCCTTCAACATCGCCAAAGCCGTCGCCCGCTTCTCCCTCGGCCTCTCCAAAAAGGATGAGACCTCCCGCCTCATCGAGCGGATGTGCGATCGCATCAACCAGACCAGCTCGGCCGGCTTCTTCGACGACTCCACCACCGGCCTCGGCGGCAATTTCAATCTCTACGGCGTGATGTCGTTCGTGTTCGTGCGTTCGGCCCTCCAGCTGCACGCCAACAGCGGCGTCCGCGACCGCAAGCTACCCACCCTCCGCACCTACGCCGAGAAATACATCAAGATGATGCCCGACCTCGTCCGTCACGACGGTCTGGGCTGGGCCTTCGGCCGCGCCGCCGGCGCCTACGGCCAGATGCACTGCATCAGCCTCATTTTGCAGGGCCTGCGCGACGGCTGGATCGCCGACGACCAGAAGGTCAAATACTACGACATTCTCCGCCGGTTGTTCATGTTCTTCTACGAGACCTATCTCGACCAGGAACACGGCTTCCTCGACCTCCGCGACGACGAGCGCACCGCCTACTCGCACCACACCACGCGCATGGCGAACTTCGACGCCGCGCGCTACCTGTGCCAGTGGTCGCGTCTCGCCAAGACCGTGCAGATGCCCGCCGGCGCGCCGAAAACCGAGCCCACCCGCACCAGCGGCCGCTTCGTCATTTTCGACAAGAGCAATCGCAAGGAGCAGGGCCTATTCCTCTATCGCGACGCCGAATCCGGCCTGCACTTGCAGGTGCCGTTGATCAGTTCGGGCTCGACGCTCACCGCCGACTCCCTCGCCTTCCCGCACTGCCCGGGGATTTTCGACTGGCCCAACAACGTCTACCTGCCGGTCATGCTGCCCGAACTCACCTTCGGCGAGCACGTCACGCTCCCGGCCTTCTACGGCAAGAACTGCGTCACCGGTCTCGGCCTGCGCAACAGCTTCTACTTCCGCTACGACCAGCCCGAACTCATCAACACCAAGGAAGAGTTCGTGAAAGGTCTCGGCAGCGTGAAGGTGCAGTGGACTTTCTCCGGCAACAAAATCGGCTGCGAGTTCGCCTATACCGTCAAGCAGCAGGTCACGCTCGACAAGTTCCGCTACACCCTCGCGATCGCCGCGCCGCACTCGAAATACCACGTCACCGGCGCGCTCTCGCTCGGCCAGCAAGGCCACCGCTGCAGCGTCGCCAAGGATGATTTCCAGGCGGCTTGGCAGGAGACCGAAGTCGTCAGCGCCGACCCGACCTACCGCACCAACTACGGCAAAATCCATTACTTGCAGACGCTGGTGCGCGATCATCCGCTCATCATGCGCCCGGGCCACGTTTACCGCCTCGCGGTGAACTTCGAACCCGACGTCGCGCACATGGACAGTTGATGCCGCGAAGCAGCGAGTAGTGGGTGGCGAGCATCACGCTGTCGCACCCGACCCTTCAAACGCCGCGCACCAGACGCGGCGTTTCTGTTTTTCTACTCGCTACCCGCTACTCGCCCCTCGCTACCCTTTTTCCATGCTCAGCCGCCGCATCATCCCGTGTCTCGACGTCAACGCCGGCCGCGTCGTCAAGGGCGTGAAATTCCAGCAACTGCGCGACGCCGGAGACCCGGTCGAGGCCGCAAAGGCCTACGACGCCCAGGGCGCGGACGAACTCGTCTTTCTCGACATCACCGCTTCCAGCGACAACCGCGGCATCATGCACGACGTCGTCGCCGCGACCGCCGAACAGTGCTTCATGCCCCTGACCGTCGGCGGCGGCCTGCGCACGGTCGCCGACATCGAGAAGATGCTCAAAAGCGGCGCCGACAAAGTCTCGCTCAACACCGCCGCCATCAAAGATCCGACGCTCATCCGCGCCGCGTCCGATCGGTTCGGCGCGCAATGCATCGTCGTCGCGATCGACGCGAAGCGGGAGCCCGACGGCAAGTCTTGGCGCGTCTACACGCACGGCGGCCGCAATCCCACCGCCCTCGACGCCGTCGCCTGGGCGGAGCAGGCGGTCGCCCTCGGCGCCGGTGAAATCCTGCTCACCAGCATGGATGCCGACGGCACCCAGGCCGGCTACGACTGCGCCCTCACCCGCGCCGTGAGCGACGCCGTGGCCGTGCCCGTGATCGCCAGCGGCGGCGCCGGCACGCTGCAACATTTCGCCGAGGTGCTCGATACCGGGCGCGCCAGCGCCGTGCTGGCCGCGAGCCTCTTTCATTTCGGCACGTTCAAGATCGCCCAGGTGAAAGATCACCTCGCGGCGCACGGCGTGCCGGTGCGGCGCTGACGCCGCGGGTCGTTCCGCGCGCGATCCGCGACCGCGCGACGGACCTCACGCCGGCGTGGGCGATGGCTCCGGCGCGTCGGGATGCGATGGCGCCGCCGTGTCGGCCGCAGGTGCGCTTCCCTCCGGAATCGGAGTCGCACCCGCCGCGGGCGCAGCCTCCGCCGCCGCCACCGGCGCGCTCGGGGTCGCGGCCTCCGCCGCGACGGGCGCGACCACGGCCGGCGCCGGCGATTTCGGCCCGCC
>JBILLY010000841.1:0-2871 GCA_044375835.1 Opitutaceae bacterium | reverse complement strand
GCCGGCGGGCCCGACCACGAAACCGCGCGGTTTGCGCAGCTTCGAAGCGATCTGCGCGACGAGCTTGTTGGTCGCCAACCCGAACGACACCGGCACCTGCAGCTCCGCCCAGATGCGCGCCTGGAGGGCCCGGACCTTGCGCTCCAGCTCTTCGGCCGAGGTGCATCCGCACGGACCCAGATCAAGATAACCCTCGTCGATCGAGTTGCGCTGCACGACGGGTGTCAGCGTTTCGCAGAGGTCGAACATCTGCCGCGACACCTTCCCGTAGAGCCCCGCCGTGTGCGGCAGCAATATCAGGTCCGGACAGACCTTCAGCGCCCGCTGCGTCGGCATCGGAGTGTAGACGCCGCAGGCCCGCGCCTCGTAGCTCGCCGAAGATATGATCCCGCGCTCGCGCCCACCGACCGCGCACTTCGTGCCCCGCAGGTCCGGCCGGAGCGCCAGCTCGCACGACACGAAGAAGGCGTCGGCATCGAGGTGCACGATGGTCGGCAAACGGGAACTCACGGCGCGCATCTCGGGCGCTTCGTCGCGCCGGCGCAAAGTAGAAATCGGCGTCGCCGTCGGCCCGGCCGGCCCGGCCGGCCCGGCCGGCCCGGCTGCGACGCCGCGCGTGCCCGCTGCGTTCAAAAATTTCCCGACAATTTGCCCCGCCCTTCCGTGAAGAATTGGCTGGCCTCGTTCGTCGCAGCCGCATGACCTGCCTGCGTCTCAACCTCCGGAACTCCCCTCCGGCTCCTTGCCCCTTCAGATGATACTGGTCGCGATTTTCTCCGTCATCGTGCTGCTGATGTGCTGGCTGTGCTACAGCGGCGACTGCAAGCATTGATCCGCCCCAACTTCGGCGTTGCCGACGGGCCGGCCCCGTTTCCACTCTCGGTTCATGGGACGTCAATGGCTCCACGCAAAGCGCGCGATCGTTAACCTGAAAAAAGGTCAGGCGGTCCAGAAACTGGTCAAAGAAATCACCGTCGCCGCCAAACTCGGCGGCGGGGAACTCGAGGCCAATGCCCGGCTCTTCGCCGCGGTCGAGAAAGCGAAGAAGGCCAGCGTCACCCGCGATGTCATCCAGCGCGCGATCGCCAAGGGCGCGGGCACCGGCGGCGACGGCGCCAACCTCGAGCACGTCGTTTACGAGGGCTATGCCCCGCACAAAGTGCCGGTCATCGTCGAGGTCATGACCGACAATCACAACCGCTCGTCCAGCGACATCCGGGTCCTCTTCAAGAAGGGCGTCATGGGCGGAGCCGGCAGCAACAAGTTCCTCTTCGACCACGTCGGCATCGTCGAGGCCCACCACCCCGACGCCGCCTCCGATCTGGAGGCCGCGGGCATCGAGGCCGGCGCCAACGAGTTCGAGGCGGTCTCGCACGCGCAGAACGACGACATCCCCGAGGGCCATGCCGGCGCCCGTTTCCTCACCGAGCGCACCGCCGTGCATGCGGTTGCCACCTGGCTCAAGCAGAACGGCTGGGCGGTGATCACCGCGGAACTCGGTTACGTGGCCAAAATGTATCCCGAACTCGACGACACCGCCCGCGCCGAGGTCGGCGAGTTTCTCCAGGCGCTCGAAGACAACGACGACGTCCAGCGCGTCTGGGCCGCCGTCAAGTAATCGGGCCCGAACGCGCCTGCGTCCGCCGCTCGCCACTCAGCGCCGGAACCGCAGTTCGCGCGACGGTTCCCGCCCCGCGCCGGTCAGCACTATCCGGTCGGCATGCACGGTTGCCGTGGCGTAGGCGGTAGTGTCGGCGGTTTCGACCATGCCCTGCATCGTCACGCACTGCAGTCCCTCGTGTTCGCCGTAGGCACCCGCGTGGTTGTGCCCGTTGAGGTAGGCGACGACGTGCCGGTGCCGCGCCAGAATCGCGAGCACCTCGGACGCGTTCCATGCGACGTGGTTGCCGAAGGGGAAAATCGGGTGGTGCCCGAGCGCGACGACCTTCTCGCCCGCGGTCGCCGCGTCGCGACAGGTCTTCTCGAGCCACGCCAACTGCGCGGGTCCGACCCCGCCGTTCCAATTCTGCGCCTGCGGCAACTTCGCCGCCTTGATGCGCGCGAGCTCGCGCTCCGCCGCGGCGTGCTCGGCCGAGCCGGCGGCGTGGGCGTAGGTGCTGACGTCGTTGGTATCCAGAATCACAAACCTCACGCCGCCGTGCGCAAACGATCCGTGCCGCCAAATCATTCCCAGTCGGCCGGGCACCTGGCCTTTCTCCGCGTCGAGCACGTCGAAGTCGTGGTTGCCGAGCACCTGATGCCACTTCGGCCGGCTTTTCCGCAGGGGTTCCTCGATGGCGGAGAAACTGGCCCACGCCCGATCGATCAGATCGCCGAGATGCACGCAGAACGCGCAGTCGCGGCCGTTGAAGTGCTCGACCGCCGCACCGAGCTTGCCAACGGACTCGCGGTAGAACCGCGTGCCTTTGGCCGGGATGTCGGCGTATTGGGCGTCGGCCACCAGACCGACCTTGAATTCGGCCTGCGTCGCGCCGCGGGCCACGAACGGAAAGCCGGCCGCCAGCGCGGCCGCCGTGCGCACGAAACCGCGCCTGGGCATCGATGAACTCGTCATGGGGAGGAATGCTTGGGCAGCCAGCCGTTGAAACGCAGCCACGATTCGCAGAGCCGCGGCCAGTCCGCGGTCGGCCCGAGTTTGGGGTCCATGCCCGCGCCGTGGGGGCCCTTGGGGTAGAGGTGGAGTTCGATCGGCGCCTTCGCGCGCCGCATCGCCTGGTAAAACAGCAGGCTGTTCTCGACCACGACCGTGGCGTCTTCCGCCGAGTGCACGAGGAACACCGGCGCCGTGTCCGCGCTCACGCGATTCTCCACCGACCAACGCTCGATCAGCGCGGGCGTAGGATTCTCGCC
>JBILLY010000840.1:0-2873 GCA_044375835.1 Opitutaceae bacterium | reverse complement strand
TGGGCCCGACCGCCCCGGCTGCGCGCGCCTTGGCGTCCACGGCGCCCGCTTGGCCGAAAAACACCTTCTCCGCCCTCGGCGATCCCGCGATCCGCGCCCAGCTCCTCGAAACGCAACCCGTCGAGCATCTGCTGCTCTGCGGCGTCGAGACGCCGATCTGCGTTTACCAGACCGCGGTCGATGCCCTCGCCGCCGGTCTCCACGTCACCGTGCTCAGCGATGCCGTCGGAGCCCGACGCCCCGCCGACGCCCGCGTCGCCCTCGACGCCCTCGCCCGGCACGGCGCCCACGTGCTGCCGGTCGAGACCGTCTTCTACGCGCTGCTCGGCACGACGACCCATCCGTTTTTCCGCGCCTTCACCCGACTCGTGAAGGACCACGCCCACCCCTCCGCCCCGCCCCATGCCTGAAGAACCCGCCCTGCTATCGGTCCGCGAACTCAAGGCCTACGACGCCGCTTCGACCGGCCGGCCTTTCGCCAGCGTCCTGGTCGTCAAGAAACTCGCCGCCAAGACCGCCGCCAACGGCAACACCTTCTTCAGCCTCGAACTCGGCGACCGCACCGGCTCGTTTTCCTGCACCGTCTTCGGCGACAGCCCCGTCTTCGAGACGCTGAAAGCCGCCGGCGAAGGCGCCGTGGTGCGCATCGACGGCAAGATCGAGTTCTACCAGGGCCGGCTCTCGCCGCGACTCGCCAAGGCCGCTCCGCTGGCGGAAGCCGATCTCGCCGCGCCGGGACTCATCGAGAATCTCGTCGAAATCGCGCCGGAGGATCAGGGCGCGCTCTGGACCGAGTTTCATGCCCAGATCGACGCGATCCGGCACGACGAACTGCGCATGACCGTGCGCGGTGTCTTCGAGGAAATCGGCGAGACCTTCCGCTGGTCGCCGGCCGCCGTGGCCATGCACCACGCCTACCGGCACGGCCTGCTGGAACACACCGTCCACATGGCCCGCGCCTGCCGCGCGCTGTTGCCGATCTACCCCGAGGTCGACGCCGATCTGGCGATGGCGGGCATCCTCCTGCACGACACCGGCAAGGCCATCGAATACGAAGGCACGCTCGCGACCAAACGCAGCCGCCGCGGCATTTTGCAGGGCCACGTCGTCCTCGGCTACCAGCTCGCCCGCAAACACGGGATCAAGTCCAAGCTCGACCCCGATCGCCTCGAGCGCCTCGAGCACATCATCCTCTCGCACCAAGGCGAACCCGAGTGGGGCGCCGCCGTCTACGCCGCCACCCCGGAAGCCGTCTTCGTGTCGATGATCGACAACCTCGACGCCCGGATGGGCATGGTCCAGCGCGCGCTCCGCCAGGCCAACGAGCACGACGAATTTTCCGAGCGGCTCCCGGGACTCAGCTCGCAGCTGCTCGTGCGGAAAGTTCCCGCGCCCGAGCCCGGGCGACTGCTCTGATCCGCGGCGTGCCGACGCGCGTTCCGGATCCGCGGCGGTTCGGGCCGATTGCAGCGGCCGGACCTTCGCCGGAGCGGGCGGGTCGGTTTCCCGGCCTCAGGCGCCGAGGCTCTTGATGAGTTCCACCATCGGCAGGAACATCGCGATCACGATGATGCCGACTCCGACCGCCATAAACACGATCATCACCGGCTCGATGATCGACGTCAGCGCCTCGACGGCGTTGTCGACCTCCTCGTCGTAGTTGTCGGCGATGCGCACGAGCATGTCCGGCAACGCGCCGGTCTCCTCGCCGACCTCGATCATCGACGTGACCATGCCCGGGAAAATGCCGGTGCTCTCGAGCGGCTTCGCCACGTTGTCGCCTTCTTTCACCCGGTCATGCACGACGTTGATGGCGTTCGCCACGTGCACGTTGCCGCTGGTGTCGCGGGTGATCGTGAGCGCCTGCAAAATCGGGACACCGCTCGCGAGGAGAGTGCCGAAGGTGCGCGTGAAGCGCGCCACGGACGCCTTGAGGAAAAGATCGCCGACCACCGGAATCTTCAGCAGGAGCCAATGGAGCACCTTGGTGCCGAATTTCGATTTCTTGAAGAGCCAGAACGCGACGGTGAGCGCGGCCACACCCGCAAGCACCATCAGGATATTGAGGCGGATCGCATCGGCCACGGCGACGACCACGGATGTCAGCCACGGCAGCGGCTTGCCCTTCAGCATCGTGAAGAACACCTCCTGGAATTTCGGCACGACGAACACCATCAGCACCATCATGATGCCGCCCGCCACGCAGCTGATGATCGCGGGATACACCATCGCGGCGACGATCTTCTGCTTCACCTTCACGGACTTCTCCATGAAGACCGCGAGGCGGTCCATGACCGTGTCGAGCACGCCGCCGGCTTCGCCCGCCTTCACCATGTTGACGTAAAGGCGGTCGAACGCCTTCGGGTGCGCGGAGAGACCGTCGGAAAAATTACCGCCGGACCGGATTGTCTCGGCGCAGTCATCCACCACGAACTTGAAGGCCGGCCGCTTCTCCTGCCGGGCCAGAACCTCGAGACTGCGCATGATGGGCATGCCCGCCTTCACCAGCGTGGCGATCTGGCGCGTGAAAACCGCGAGGCCCTTCGCGTTGATCGGCTTCCCGAACGAAAGCCCCTTGCGCCGCCGCTGCGGAGCGCCGGCGACGGGAAACGTCATCTGCGGTCCTTTGCCCGGGGCCTTGGCGGCAAACGTGGCGGGTTGGGGGGCGGCGGGGGCGCGGACGGAAAGCTTGGCCATGGGAGAAAGTATCAAGTGCCCAAGGAACAAGGATCAAGGCCGGCTGGCGTGACGGCCGGAGTCGCGGACTGGTTGCTTCTCACGGGTGCGTTGTTCCTTGCGGCGCGGAGTGCCGGCTCACGTGTATTTGACGACTTCCTCGATCGAGGTGTTGCCGTCGAAGATGGCGCGCAGAC
>JBILLY010000839.1:0-2897 GCA_044375835.1 Opitutaceae bacterium | reverse complement strand
GAGGTTGTATTGGATTTTGTTTCCCAATCGTAACGCACGGCGCTTACTCCGGGCCGATGCTCTCGCTCAAAAAACTGCTCGGTAAAGACGACAAGTTCTTCGATCTGCTGGAAGCCGGAGCCGAGGAGGCCAAGTCCAGCGTCGACCATTTCGGCAACGCGCTGAAACGGATCGCCGCCGGTGCCGCGACCCAGGTGTCCCTCGACGAGTTCATCCAGGCGCGCCGCGCGGAAAAGCGCATCCGCCACACGATGATCGAGGAGCTGAGCAAGACCTTCGTCACTCCGCTCGAGCGCGAGGACATCGAGGCGCTCTCCTTTTCCCTCTACCGCATCCCCAAGCAGATCGAAAAGATCGTCGAGCGTCTCACCATCTACCCGGGGCGCGTCCCGCACTCCGCGCTGCAGCGCCAGGCGAAACTCATGCTGCAGGCGGCCGACGCCGTCGTCTTCATGGTGAAACAGCTGCGCGGCGGCACCACCATCGAGAAGATCCGCGCCGCCAACGACAAACTCCAGTTCGCCGAAGGCGAGGCCGACAAGGTGATGCTCGCGCTGCTCAAGGAACTCTACCAAGGGCCCTACGACGCCAAGGAGCTGGTGATCCTCCAGGAACTCTACGAGATGGTGGAACAGGCCGTGGACCGCTGCCGCAACTCCGGCAACATCGTCGTGCAGATCGTCCTGAAACACTCGTGACGGTCCCGGCTCCGGCCCGACTCCGCCCTGCCGGTCCCAACCGCGGCCCCTCCCCGTCTCCATGACCCTCTTCCTGCTCGTGCTGCTGGTGGCGTTGACGTTCGAATACATCAACGGCTTCCACGACACCGCCAACGCGATCGCCACGGTCGTCTCCACCAAGGTCCTCACCCCGCGCGCCGCGGTCATGTGGGCCGCCTTCTGGAATCTGGTCGGCGCCTTCTTCGGCGTCGCCGTCGCGAAGACCATCTCCAGCGGCCTGGTCGACGCGAGCGCCGTCACGATGACGACCATCCTGGCCGCGCTGCTCGGCGCGATCATTTGGAATCTGTTCACGTGGTGGCTCGGCCTGCCGTCGAGTTCCAGCCATGCGCTCATCGGCGGGCTCTGCGGCGCGGCGCTCTCCACCGCGGCCGGCAAGTGGTCCGTGCTGATCTGGTCCGCCCACGACAAGGCCGGCAAGGCCGTCGGCCTCTGGCCCAAAGTGGTGCTGCCCATGTTCTCCTCGCCGCTCGTCGGCCTCGTCGGCGGCTTCCTCTTCATGAGCGTGCTGCTGGTCGTGCTGCGGAAAACCACTCCGCGCATCGTCGGCATGATCTTCGGCAAGGCCCAGCTGATCAGCGCGGGCTTCATGGGGTTCAGCCACGGCTCCAACGACGCCCAGAAGGCGATGGGCATCATCACGCTCGCCCTCTTCACCGGGACCTCGGCCGGCGTGTTCAAGGATCTCCCCGAGTGGGCCGCCTTCCTGCGCGTCGAGGAATTCAAGGACATCCCCACCTGGGTCATCGTCACCTGCGCGATCACCATGGCCGCCGGCACCGCCGCGGGCGGCTGGCGCATCATCCGCACCATGGGCCACAAGATGGTGAAAATGCAGCCCGTCCACGGCTTCGCCGCCGAGACGACCGCCGCCATCATCCTCCACGGCACCGCCACCCTCGGCATCCCCGTGTCGACCACGCACGTGATCTCCACCTCGATCATGGGCGTCGGCGCCACCAAGCGCCTCAGCGCGGTGAAGTGGGGCGTCGTCTCCCGCATCCTCTGGGCCTGGGTGCTCACGATTCCGATCACCGCCCTGCTCGGCTACTTTGTGTGCGAGGGCCTGCACGCGATGGGCTATTGAGTGCCGCGCCGGCGTCGCGCAACGTGCCGCCATGTCCCCTCCCCCGCCCCGCCCCGTTCCGCCGACACTCCTCGCCGGCATGCTGGCGCTGGCGGCGGCCGCTACGCCGGCCTCCGCGCAGACCACGGGCACCGGCGGCACGGGCGGCAGCGGGGGCGAACGCGCGTCGCGCAACGCATTTCCCGGCGACTTTCCGCCGACCGAGTTCCAGGCGACGGTCCCGCAACCCGTCTTCTTCCCGCCGAATCCCCCGCCCCTCGGTCGCTCCTTGCCGGCCACGCCCGCCACCGGCGCCACCGGTCGCTTCGCCGCCCCGGCCGAACTCGCGGGCTTCGTCAACGAGCCCTTCTATCCGCAACTGGCCGTCCGCCTCTCGGCGGGCGCCCTCCCGCCCAAACTCCGCGGCCAGCTCGACCGCTACCGCGCCGAGAAACTCTCCCTGCAAAACGAGCTGCGCGCCGAGATCGACCGGCTCCGCCCCGTGCCGCCGGCCGAACGCACCTCCGCCTTTGCCGCCCTCGCCGCCAAGCAGGCCGCGCGCCTCGCGGCCCTCGAAGCCGACGCGGAGACCCTGCGCCGCGAGCTCCATATCGCCGACCGCGCCTGGGGCGCCCTCCGCCAGTGGCGGCTCGGCGACGGCGATCGCCGCGGCTACTCGCCGATCGAGATCGCCCAGGTCATGCGCGCGTTTTCCTACTATGAAAACGGCCTCGCACCCGCGCAGCGCCGCCTGCTCCGCGAGATCGCCCTCGAACTCGTCAACGCGGCCGACTCCGCCGCCAACGCCGCCGCCGCGCAGCCGTTTGTGTTTTTTCCGCCGGAGCCCGCCCGCGTGACGATCCCCGACGACGTGCCGGCCGACGTCGCCGCCAGCATCGCCACCTACGAGACGCGCAAATCCGTCCTGAAAAAGGAACTCTACGACACCGTCTACGCGCGCGACGGACAGAGCTTCACCTTCCTGCGCGCCAACCCGCTCAAGACGCTCGCCGAAAACCACGCCTCGCGGCTCGAGGAACTCGAGACCCTCGCCGAGGAAATCCGCCGCGGGCTCGCTCGCACCGGCGAAC
>JBILLY010000063.1:0-11998 GCA_044375835.1 Opitutaceae bacterium | reverse complement strand
CTTGGCCACGTCCCGCGCAACGTCTATCCGGCGAGCCTGCGTCCTCCCCGCCGGTCGACCGCCGCCGGCCAACCCTACCGGGGTTCCGGCCGCACTCGGCGTTTTCCCCTCCAGCGGCCTCCGCCTCAGGCCGATAACCAAGGCACTATGCCCGGATCAGCCGCTCTGCGTGCCGCCATCTTCCTCCCGTTCACCCTCGCCGTCGCCCTCCCCGCCGGCCGCGGCGCCTCCGCGCCCGAGCCGACCGCGCTCACCGGTGACTGGGTCGGCCGCCGGCCCGCGCTCGCTCAACAAGGCGTTTCCATCGGCCTCACCTACACCCTCGCCGCCCTCGCCGCCCTCGACGGCGGCCTGCGCCGCGGCACGCTGCTCGAGGGCACGGCCGATCTCTTCGCCGACTTCGACTTCTCCCGACTCGCCGCCCTGCCCGCCACCCAGGGCCGCCTCGGCCTCGTCTCCGCCCACGGCCCGAGCATCTCCGCCAACTACGTCGGCGACGTGCGCGCGATTTCCGACTTCGACATGCCCGACGGCCTCTACTTCCGCGAAGCGTGGCTCGAACACACGTGGGGCGAAGACCTCGTCGCCGTGCGTGTCGGCAAATTTTCCGCCGACGACGATACCGTCGTCTACGGCACCGCCGATTCGATTCTCCTGCCGATCTTTCCCGACAGCGCGCTCGGCGCCCGCGCCCGCGTCGCCGTCTCGGAACGGTGGACGTTCGAGGCCGCCGTCTTCGACGGCGACCCGTTTTCACCCGGCCGCAACCGCGACCGCCGCGGTCTCAATTTCCGCCTCTCCCGCCACGAGGGCGCGACCGTCGTCGGCGCCGTGCACCTGAAAACCGGCCTCGGCCCCGACCCGCTGCTCCCGCCCGGCACCTGGAAATTCGGCCTCTACCGCACCTCGCGCGACGTCGATTCCGTTGCGACCGGCACCGCCGTCCGCGGCAGCCGCGCGTTCTTCGTCGACGTCACCCAGACAGTCTGGCGCGAACGCACCGTCGCCAACGACGGCGCCCAGGGGCTCGATTTCTACGCCACCGCGGAAATCACGCAGTCCGACCGCAACACCTTCCGTTCCAGCACCACCGCCGGCCTCACCCGCACCGGCCTCATCCCCGGCCGCGACGCCGACGTCCTCGACGTCTCGCTCTACTACACGCGCTTCAGCTCCGCCTTCTCCCGCGCGTCCCTCGCATCCGGCGGTCCCGCCTACACCTTCGAAAACGCGCTCCGCGTCTTCTATCGCCTCGAATTCTCGCCCGCCTTTGCCCTGCAGCCGCAAGTGGACCACGTGCTCCGCCCCGGCGGCAGCGGCGAGATCCCGGCCGCCACCGTCGCGAGCCTGCGCGCGACGCTCACGTTTTGAGGTCCCCGTCCGTCCGCGGATCGCTCCGCGGTTGGGATCACATTTCACGACCCCACTGTTGCCGCCCTGTCAGTCGCAAAGTCTCCGACGGCTGGAGCACTGATTCGCTCGTCCGCGGACTGAACGGATCCGCGCCACTCAGCGTTCATCCGCGGTTTCTTCCGGGTTTTGCAATGAGTCCGTAAGCGCGCCCGGCGCGTCCGACTGCCCGCGCCGTTTTGTGGTCGCCCGCCGCACCTCGCGCGCAACCCTCGGCCGGTCATGTCGCGCTCCTTCCGCCCGTATGTCGTCGCCGCCGCGCTCGTCGCGCTGCTCGTCGCCGCCTACGCGCCGTCCTTCCGCGGCGACTTCCTCTGGGACGACGACCTCCACATCACGGCCAATCCCACCATCGTCGGCCCCCTCGGGCTCAAGGAAATCTGGACCTCCGCCCGCGCCGCCTACTTCCCGCTCGTCCTCACCAACTTCAAACTCCAGCACGCCCTCTGGGGCCTCGATCCCCTCGGCTACCGCCTCGTCACGCTCGGCTTCCATCTCGGCGCCGCCTTTTTGCTCTGGCGCGTCCTCCTCGGCCTGCGCGTGCCCGGCGCCTGGCTCGGCGCCGCGCTCTGGGCTCTCCATCCGGTCCAAGTCGAGTCCGTCGCCTGGATCTGCGAACTCAAAAACACCCAGAGCGCCGTCTTCTTCCTCGCCGCCCTCCTCTGCTGGCAACGCGTGACGACGGGCGTCCCTGCCCGCCGCCCAAGTGCGCTCGAACCCCATCCGCCCGCCTCCGCCCCGCCCCCGCCCCACCCGCCATCCGCGCCTCGCCTCCACCGCCGCGCCTACTTCGCCACGCTCGCGTTCGCCGCCCTCGCGATCCTCAGCAAACCCTCGACCGTCATGCTCCCGGTCGCCCTCGCGCTCGTCACGTGGTGGTTGCACCGCCGTGTCGCCTGGCGCGACCTGCTTCCGCTCGCCCCGTTCTTCGCTATGTCCGCCCTCGCCGCCGGCTGGACCATCTGGGAACAAAAATTCAACAGCGGCGCCATCGGCCCCGCCTGGAATCAGACGCTGCCCGAGCGCGCTGTCATCGCCGGCCGCGCCCTCTGGTTCTACCTCGGCAAACTGCTCTGGCCCGAGCCGCTCGTCTTCATCTACCCGCGCTGGGAAATCTCCGCGCGCTCCGCCCTCGCCTTCGTGCCGCTCCTCGCCGCCCTCGCCGGCCTCGCCGCGCTCTGGGTCCGCGCCCGCCGCAGCCCGCTCGCCGCCGCCGGCTTCTTCTCCGCCGCCTTCTTCGCCGCGCTGCTCTTCCCCGTGCTCGGCTTCTTCAGCGTCTACTTCTTCCGCTACAGTTTCGTCGGCGACCACTTCCAGTATCTCGCCTCGATGGGCCCGCTCGCCCTGCTCGGCGCCGCCGTCGCCGTCGTCGCCCGCCGCGCCGCGCCCGTCGCCGGCGCCGCCCTGCTCGGCGTCTGCGCGCTCCTCACCGCCCGCGAGGCCCGCGAATACACCGACAACGAGGCCCTCTGGCGCGCCACCCTCGCCGAAAACCCTGCCGCCACCATGGCCCGCCTCAACCTCGGCGACCACCTCCGCCGCGCCGGCCGCGCCGACGAAGCCATCGCCGTCTTCCGCGGCGTGCTGGCCGATTTCCCCGACGACTTCGACGCCCACAACGACCTCGGCGGCATCTTGCTCTTCCTCGGCCGCCCCGAGGAAGCGCTCGCCTCCCTCGAGCGCGCCGCCGCGCTCAACCCCCGCCGCGCCGAACTCCAGAACAACGTCGGCAGCGCCCTCCGCGCCCTCGGCCGCGCCCGCGAAGCCGAGGCCCGCTTCCGCGCCGCCCTCGCCCTCGATCCCGCCTACTCCGAGGCGCACAACAACCTCGGCGCCGAACTCGCCGAGCAGGGCGACACCGCCGCCGCCCTTTCCCATTTCGAGACCGCTCTCCGGCTCGCGCCGAAAAGCGTATCCGCCCGCAACAACCTCGGCCAGACCTGCCGCTCCCTCGGCCGCCTCGACGAGGCCCTCGCCCACCACCGCGCCGCCCTCGCGCTGAAACCCGACTCGCCCGAAGCCCACGCCGGCATCGGCGATGTGCTCGTCCGCCAAGGCCAGACCGCCGCCGGCCTCGCCCACCTCGAGCGCGCCGTCGCCGCCGCTCCCGCGCACCCCGGCTTCCGCGGCCTCCTCGGCCGCGCCCTCGCCGCCGCCGGCCGCGACGACGACGCGCTCGCCCAGTTTACCCGCGCCACCGACCTCGCCCCGCTGTCGCCCGAAGCCCACAACAACCTCGGCACCGCGCTCGCGCAGCGCGGCGACCGCGCCGGCGCCACCGCCCGCTTCGCGCGCGCCGTCGAACTCGCCCCCGGCTACGTCTCCGCCCGCCTCAACCTCGGCAACGCCCTCTTCGCCGGCCAGCGCTGGGCCGCCGCCGCCGAGCACTTCGCCGCGGCCGCGTCCGCCCGCCCCGACGATCCCGACCTCGCCGTCCGCCTCGCGGTCGCCCTCGTCAACGCCGGCCGCCTCGCCGAAGCCGTCGCCCCCTTCGAGACCGCGCTCCGTCTCCGACCCTCGCCCGAAACCCACGAGCAATTCGCCCAGACGCTCCGCGCCCTCGGCCGCACGCGCGACGCCTTCGAGCACTTCGAGCGCGCCGCCGCCCTCCGCCGCTAACCGCACCGCCGTCGACGCTCAACCGTGCGGCACCGGCACCGGCACAAGCTCTGGACTCTCAGCCCTCGGCTCCCCGTCTGTCCGCAGCATCGCCCGCACCGGCGCCCCGTCCGCACCCGCGAGCTTCAGCGGCAACGCGATCAACTCGTAGACGCCCGCCTCCACCCCCGCGAGTTCCAGGCTTTCGAGAATGACGATATCCGCGTCCGCCAACGCGCGGTGCCGCGGCAGCTCCTTGCTCTCCACCGCATCGACCGACGGCACGTCGAAACCCACGAGCGTCACCCCGCGCGCGCCCAGCCACGCCGGCATCCCCGGCTCCAGCAGCGGCCACGCCGTCGGAAACACCGCCGCCTCTCGCCACGCCTCCGTGCGAAACAGCACCCGCGGCGTCGCCGCCAGCTCGTCCTCGCCCAGGCCCGCGAACAACTCCGGCCCGAGCGTCGCCCGCCCGCGCGCGTCGATCACCCGGGCCGGCCCGACGAAGCGCTCCGGCGCCACCGCGTCGATCCTCGCGCCGTCCTCACGATAATGATACGGCGCATCCGCGTGCGTGCCGTTGTGCACCGAGAGCGTGAGCCGCCCCACATTGCACGAAGCTCCGTCCGCGATCCGCGCGACCGGCGAAAACGCCGTCGGCGTGTCGCCCGGCCAATGCGGTCCGCCGCTGCGCAGCGTCCGCGAGATATCGATCAACCGGCCGCCGGGTTTCACGGCGCAAACCGCTCCATCCACCCGAGCTGCGGCCACGGTCCGTCGGCGTTTTTCTGCGGCGCGCCCGGCGTGCTGCGCCCGCGCTCCACATCCGCCCGCAACGCGCGCCCGAGCCGCTGCACGATGTCCGGGTGTTCGGCCGCGAGATTCTTCGTCTCCTTCGGATCCGCCTCCAGATCGTAGAGCTGGAACGGCGGGAACTGCGCGAGGTCCGCCTTCTCCACCTTCAGCCACTGCGTCGGCGCCGGCGTCGGATGGCTCCACCCTCCCGAGCCCGGCCAGAGGAGCAGTTTCCATTTGCCCTCGCGGATCGCGAAGCGCCCTTCGCCGCTGTGATTGACGAGCGTCGTGCGCACCGTCGCCCGCTCGCCGCGCAGCACCGGCAGGAAACTCACGCTGTCTTCCGCCGCGTCCGCCGGCAGCGCCGCGCCCGCCGCCTCCGCGCACGTCGCGAAGATATCCGGCTGCCCGACCAGCGCCGCGCTCGTGCCGCCGCCGCGAATCACCGCCGGCCAGCGCGCGATGAACGGCACGCGATGCCCGCCCTCGAACAGGTCCGCCTTCACCCCGCGGAAGCCGCCGCTCGGGTCGTGCCCGAGCTTCTGCAGGCCGTCGAACCCGCCGGGCGGCGCGAAGCCGTTGTCCGCGGTGAAAATCACCAGCGTGTTTTTCGTCATCCCGTGTTTCTCCAACCGATCGAGCAGACGGCCGACATCCGCGTCGAGCTGCGCGACAAAATCGCCGTAGGGCGTCGTGCCCGTCTTCCCGTCGAACTCGCCCGTCGGCAGCACCGGCGTGTGCGGCGACGCGTAAGGCAGATAGAGAAAAAACGGCCGCCCGTCGCGCGCCGCCGTCCGCGCGTCGAAGAACGCCAGCGCCTCGTCCGTGAACCGCGTCTGCACCGCGTCCATCTTGAAGTCGTCGCCGATCGGCCCGCCGCGCCAGAGCTTCGGCGCCGGGCTGTCGCCGATGGTCGCCGTCGTCACCGTCGTCGCGCGGTCGTCGCGCAACCAGACATACGGCGGCATGTCGAGCGACGCGCTGATGCCGAAGAAGCGGTCGAAGCCGAGCGTCAGCGGGCCGTTGGCAAACGGCTTGGCAAAATCCACGTCCTCCAGCCGCGCGCCCGTGCGCACCCAATCGAGCCCGAGGTGCCACTTGCCCACCGCCGCCGTCGCGTAGCCCTGCGCGCGCAGGAAACTCGCGATCGTCTGCCGGCCCGGCTCGATCAGCCGGCCGTGGTAACCCTGCAGCACGCCCTGCTTGAGCCGGCTGCGCCACGCGTAGCGTCCGGTCAGCAGCGCGTAGCGGCTCGGCGTGCACAGCGCCGAGGCCGAGTGCGCGTCGGTGAACCGCAGCCCTTCGCGCGCCATCCGGTCGAGCTGCGGCGTGCGCCAGGCGCTGCGCGGGTTGTAGCACGACAGGTCGCCGAGCCCCATGTCGTCGGCGAAGATCACGACGACGTTGGGTTTCGGCGCGACGGCGGCCGCGGCACGCGGCGCGAACCAGCTCGCGACGACGGCGGCCAGCAGCACGGGCACCCAAGGCAGGCGGACGGGTTTCATGGGCGTCATCCGATCTTCAGCGTGACTTCGAGCGGCGTGAATCCGCAGAGGTAGACGCTCTGCCCGTCCCACTTCGGCACCGCGCCGCGGATCTGCGTGTAGGTGTGCTCCGCCCGGCCCGGCCCGAACTCGATCGTCTCGCCGCCCGCCGTGTAGCGGCCTGTGCCGTCCGCCAGCAAAAACGCGTCTTTCACGCCGTCGACCGGCTTCACGCCCTCGAGCTTGCCGCCGTGGCGAAACGCCAACTCGACCGCGACCGGCACATGCGCCGTCCCCGTGATCGCGATCGCAAGTTCGAACTTGCCCGCTTTCTCCGTCACCGTGACCACCGCTTGGTAGGTCTGGATCTCGGAGCGCGCGCGGAGGGCCCTGCTGTTGTTCGCCAGCGTGCCGTTCGGCGCCATCCTCACGTGGTCGCCGTCCGCGATCTGCTCCTTCGTGAGCGGTTGGAAATACGGCCCCTCCAGCGACTGCCGCAGGACATAGCGGCCGTCGCGCACCTCGAGGTCGTCGCCGGTGAACTGGCCCTTGCCGAAAAACGCGCTCGCGAACCGCACCGCCTCCAGCGCCGCGGCGCCTTTGCGGAAGGAGAAGAGCGTGGTGTTGCCCGCGAGGATCGTGCCGCTCGCGGCGCCGCGGCGGATGCGCGCGAGCGCCGAGTGGCGGAAGATTTTCGCGTAATCCGTCGGCAACGGCGCGTCGGGCGGCAGCGGCCGCGCGATCTCCGGCTCCGTCAGCCACACCGCGAGTTCGCCCGGGTGCCGCGGCGCCACGGTGCGCTCGATCCACCGGCACATCGCGGCGAAGCGGCCGTTGCCGTCCTGCAGCGCCAGCGTGCGGTAGGAATAGTAGTAGCGCGCCATGCTCCCGCGCTGGTAGCGGTCCTGCCGGCGCGAGGCCTCCGTCACCACCTCGCCGTCCGGGTGCACGTAGTAGAGCGTCATCTCGAGGTTCTTCCGCACCGGCTCGAGCAGCTCCGGCCGTTTGAGCAGGCGCGCGACCGTGATGAGCGCGCGGTCCACGATGGGCGAGTAGACCGTCGTGCTCTTCTCGGTGTATTGGCCGTCCGCATCGAGGTCGATGCCCTCGGCCAGCCACTGGTCGGCGCGCGCGACGTATTTCTTGTCGGGATACAGCGCGTTGACCCAGGCGAGCGCCGCGCAGACGACCCAGCGGTGGTTCGGGGTGTGCACGCCGCCGACGACGAGCGCTTCGCCGCCGCGCAAAATGAATTTCCCGAGTTCCGCCGCCACGGGCGCGAAGGCCGGCTCCGGGTTGGCGCGGAGCAGCGCGAGCGCCGGGCACGCGCCCTCGAGGATGAAGGCGAGGTCGGGGGTGCTGTGGAAATTGGTCGCGTAGAGGTCGACGGTGCCGTCCGGGTGCTGGGCTTTGGCGATGTAGCGCAGCGCCGCGAGCATCGGCTCCACCAGCGCGGTCGAGCGGTGATACTTCGAGCCCGGCGCGCCCGCCGCCGCCGCGAGCGTCGCGACAAAGGCACTGGCGCTGTGCACGGAAAAGATGCCGAACTCGTTCGCCAGCCCGCCGACCCACGGGTGATCGGCGCGGCGCTCCTGTTTCGCGAGCAGGCCGGGGATGGCGTCGTCGTGCGCGCGGAGGATCGCGGCGAGCGCGCCGTCGTCCGCGGGGACGGCGGCGGCGAGACGCGGCCCGAGGGCGGCGAGCGTGGTGGCGGCGGCGGTGGAAACGAGGAAGTCGCGGCGTTGCATGGCGGGGATTTCGGGGCCGGGCGTGGTGCCCGGGGCGGGGGTGCGGATTGTCGGCGCCCGGCGTCGGGCACGTCACGGTTTTTCTCTCGGCGCGGCGGGTAAATCCGCGCGCGGCGGCGCCCGCCGGCCGGTCGGAGCGCATCCCCCGCGCGGACGGCGGCTCGGGGCGATGCGCGCGCCCGCCGCGGAACCAAAAGAAAGCGCCCCCGGCCGGAGCCGAGGGCGCAGTGTTCTCTGGCCAAATCGGAACTGCCGCGATCTCAGAGGTCGAAGCTCGCGCTCAGGATAAAGCGGCGCGGCTCGACGATGCGGTAGGCGAAGGTGGAGCCGTCGGGATTGGCGCCCACCGGGAGCAGGCCGCCGTTCTCGAAGACGTCCTTCACGTTGAGCTGCACGTTGGTGCGGACCTTGTCGTTGAAGAGGCGGAAGCGGTAGCCGACGGAGGCGTCGAAGTAGAAGCGCGCCTTCGAGTAGATCGGGCGGTTCGGATCGAGCTCGAGGATGACGCCGTTGAACGAACCGGGGTTCCGCGAGGGCGGCGCGCCGAAGAAGCCGATCGAGCCCTTGTCCTCCCAGCGGACCGAGCCGCCGACGTTCCAGCCCTTGAGGCGGCCTTCGGTGAAGGAGTAGTTGGTGACGGAGGCCCAGCGATATTTGCGGACCTGGGTGCGGGGTTTGCCGACGTTGGCGACGCCGAACAGATACGGCGAGAGCAGGCCGTTGAAGTAGGCGGTCTCGGGCGTGTCGCCGCCGAGCGCCGGGATGGTCGTCCAGTAGGGCGCGCCGCGGCCGTCGCCGTTGCCGGGCACGGAGTCGGCGCGGGCCGTCGTCCAAACCGGGAGGCGCTTCTGCCAGTAATCGAACTGCTCGGACCCGATCTTGGCGTCGATCGCGACCTGCTGGGCGCCGGTGAACTTGATCCGCCAGTTGCGCGTCGGGTTGTAGGTCAGCTCGAGCTCGTAGCCCTTGGAGAGCACGTCGGAGAGTCCGTTGGTCTGGGGCTGGCCCGGGCCGGCGGCGAGGAAGGTGGTCATCCACTCGTCGGTCACGCCCATGATGCGGGCGACGGCCTGCGCGGACTGCTGGGCGGTGGGCGTGATGCCCTGCGCGGCGAAGCGGCTGTTGGAGAGCGCGAGCGCCCAGGGGTAGAAACCGTTGTTGTCGCGGATGCCGTTGTTCTCGGGGCGGCCTTCGAGCCGGAAGGTGCGGTTGCCGATGGTGCCGATTTCGCCGGCGCGGCTGCCTTCCTCGAGCACTTCGTAGCGGTTGAGCTTCACGCTGAGTTTGCCCTGCAGCGCGGTGACGCTGATGCCGTAGTCCTTGCCCTCGCCTTTGGCGTTGGGGATCACGCCGTTGAGGTCCATCGCGTAGCGGACGACCTGGGGGAAGAAGCTGTCGGAGCGGTTGTAGAACAGATTGAGCCAGGAGAGCGGGCGGGCGACGACGCCGTAGGTCTTGGTGTCGCCGCGCTGGGAGGCGCGGGTGGCGGCGCCGAGCGGGCCGGTGGCGTCGTCGGTCCAGGCGCCCCAGGTCGCATAGTTGTTGTAGTTGACCAAACCGGTGGCGGGATCGACGGCGGCCTGGGCCGAGGTGCGCTCACGGCGACGGTCGCGGCGCCAGCCGACGGTGGTGATGAGGCGGTCCTTCAGGAAATAGTTCTGCGCGGTGAGGCTGATCGTGCGCAGTTCGTTGCGGGCGCGGGTCGTGGTGGGACGCGACAGCAGGTCGACGCGCACGGGCTCGTTGACCCACTGGCCGGTGAGGTTGTTGAACCAGGCCAGCGGGTAGGTGCCGTTGATGTTGTCGAGCGCGGCCGGGCCGTAGTCGATGTTCTGGCCCTGGTTGTCGCCGAGGTAGTAGCGCTGGTTGAGCTGCGCGACGGCGACGCGGTTGGCGCGGTTGGTCCAGGCGTGGTCGCTGCCGATCCACTGGCCGTAGGTGTAGTTCTCGGTGTCCTGCACGTAGCGCTCCAAGTGGGCGTTGAACCGCTGGACGCCGATCCAGCTGAGCCAGCGCGGCAGCGCGCGGGGCGTGAACTGGTAAGCCAGGTCGCCGTTGACGATGTCGCGCGTGTCGGGGTTGCGGTTGGCGAAGGGGCCGTTGGCCTCGACGTAGGGCCGAAGGAAATACGGATTGGCCCGGCCGTCCAGCAGCTTGGAATTGATATCCAGGTAGATGATGGTGTCGGTGTTGTCGATGTAGCTGAAACTCGTGCGCTCGAAGGCCTGGCGCATGTAGCCGGCGCGGGAGGCGACGAGGTGGGTGGCGTTGTTGAAGATCACCTGCTCGCCCTCGAGACGGAGGGTGTTGGCGGTGTCTTTGCCGTAGTTGGCGGCCGTGAAATTGACGGACTCCCAGTCGTAAAGGGATTTGTCGTTCGTGGCGGGCGCGAAGAACAGCGGGTAGGGGTTGGCCTTGCGGCGGAGGATATCCGTGCCGGTCTGCAGGTAGCGGACGTTGCTGTTGTTCGTGTAGGGCGACGGCGTGCCGGTGGTGATCGGATTGGCGGTGCGGCCGACGGTGAGCAGGCCGACGCCGCTCGGTTCGATGTAGGCGACGGTGCGGCCGTAGCCGGAGCCGGCCATGAGGCCGATCGGAAGCAGCGTGTTCTCGTTGGCGACCGCGTAGGGGCCGGAGCTGGTGCCGTTGGCGAGCGTCACGCGCTGCGTCGTCGGATCCCAGGTCGGGCGGCCGCCCGCTTTCCATTCGAACGTGGTGTCGCGCGGAGTGAGGGCGTTGGGCCGGCGGTAGTCGTTCTCGTAGCGCTCGAACGAGGCGTTGAGGGTGGTGTTGCGGAAGGGGCGGACCTGGGCCGCGCCGAAGAACCGGCGGAGATCCTCGCCCGAGGGCTTGCGCGTGAAGGCCTTGTGCTCGTTCACCGCCGCGAAGCGCAGCGCGAATTTGTCCTGCACGAGCACGCGGCTGACATCGAGGGTGGCGCGGTGGCCGCCCTCGCTGTCGAAGCGGGCCGTCACGCCGGTGAGCGAGCGGGTGAGGTTGGCCTTGGAGGGCACGAGGTTGACGGTGCCGGTGGCGGCGCCGAGGCCGAAGAGGTTGGAGTTGGGCCCGCGCGAGATCTCGACGGAGTCGATGTTATACGGGTCCATCGGGATGCGGGCGTTGCTCGAGAAATTCCCGATCGCCATATTGACGCCGCTGCCGCTGATCGGGCTGCCCATGCCGCGGATGCGGTTGGCCGTGGCGGGATCGCCGGCCACGCCGTCGATCACGCCGCCGTTGCGGTTGGGCGTGAACTGCGTGTAGTTGCCCGTGCCCTCGGTGCTGGCCTCGTAGAGGAAGATGTCGTTCAGATCGAGCGCCGCGGTGTCGAACATCTGCTGCTTCGTGATCACCGTGATCGAAGCGCCGAGGTCTTCGAGTTTCGAGTTGAGGCGCGTGCCCGAGAGCGTGTTGAGCGCCTGGTAGCCGCGGTCGGCCTCGGCCGCGACCTGGAAGGGCGACAGCTGGATGGTCTCGTCGCCGGAGGCGGAGGACGCGGCGTTGTTGGTGACGACGGGGATGGGCTTGGCCGGGGCCGCAGGCGCGGCGGACGGCGGCGCGACTTGCTGGGCGAGCGCGCAGGCCGGGGCGAGGACGGCGGCGAGCGCGGCGTGCCGCAGCCGGAAAGACGGGACCGGACGGGAGGGTTTCATCATGGGTTCGGAGGGTCGGACAGGGTTTCGCCGGCAACGGGGCGCCGGGCAAGGGGTTTCAGGCCGCGGAGATTAACAGTTTCGCGCGCCGTCGCCCAGTGGCTGGTCGGTCAACCTTCATACAAAAACGAGCAACCCGTCCGATCCGCGGCTTTACAGCGGAGCCGGAAAGCCCGACGTTGCGGCCATGCTCCGTTACCTCGGATTCGGCCCCCGGAAGTTCGGCCGCTACCCGTTGAAACCGATCGCGCGGATCAACTGGGAGTTCTTCGCCGCGGTGCGCGGCGAATGCGCCCCGCGCCACGGCCCG
>JBILLY010000838.1:0-2902 GCA_044375835.1 Opitutaceae bacterium | reverse complement strand
TTGGACAGCTTGCGCGCCTTCGTCGCCGGCGCGCCCGCGCCCGCCGCCGCCCGCTCCGCCGCCTTCGCGTCGGCCCGCGCCTTCTCCTCCGCCGCCGCCTTCGCCGCCGCGCGCGCGGCCTTTTCTTTCTGCCAGTCGTCGTAGCCGCCGATGTAGTCGCTGACGAGCCCGTCGCCCTCGAACACCAACAAACTCGTGCACACTTCGTTCAAGAACGCCCGGTCGTGGCTCACCAGCAGCACCGTCCCGCCGAACTCCACCAGCAGGTCCTCCAGCAACTCCAGCGTCTCCGCATCGAGGTCGTTGGTCGGCTCGTCGAGCACGAGCACGTTGGCCGGTTTGGTGAACAACCGCGCCAGCAGCAGCCGGTTCCGCTCGCCGCCCGAGAGGGCCTTGATCGGCGTGCGCGCCCGCGCCGGTTCGAAGAGAAAATCCTCCAGATACGAGATCACGTGCCGCGTGCGGCCGTTGATCGTCACCGTCGGGTTGCCGTCCGCCACCGCGTCCTGCACCCGCATCGTCTCGTCGAGCTGCGCGCGCAGTTGGTCGAAATACACGATCTCCAGCCGCGTGCCCTGCTCCACCGTGCCGACCTGGGGTGCCAATTGTCCGAGCAGCAGCCGCAGCAGCGTCGTCTTGCCCGCGCCGTTGGGCCCCACGATGCCCACCTTGTCGCCGCGCTCGATGCGCGTCGTCAGGTCGCGCACGATCCAGCGTTCGTCGTAGCGGAAACCCGCGCCCGCGCACTCGATCACCTTGAAACCGCTGCGATCCGCCTCCTGCGCCGTGAGTTTCGCCGTGCCCGTCCGGTCGCGCCGCGCCGCGCGCTCCGCGCGCATTTTTTCGAGCGCATGGATGCGATTCTGCGCCCGCGAGCGCTGCGCCTTCACGCCGCGCCGGATCCACACTTCCTCCTGCGCCAGCTTCTTGTCGAACTGCGCCCGCTCCACTTCCTCCGCCTCCAGCACCGCTTCCTTGCGCTGCAGGAACGTGTCGTAGTCGCACTGCCAGCCGATGAGCTTGCCGCGGTCGACCTCGACGATGCGCGTGGAGATTTTGCGCAGGAACGCGCGGTCGTGGGTCACGAACAGCAGCGCGCCGCCCCACTCCAGCAGAAACTCCTCCAGCCACTGGATCGACGCGAGATCGAGGTGGTTGGTCGGCTCGTCGAGCAGCAGCAGCTGCGGCTCCTCCACGAGGCCGCGTGCCAGCAGCACGCGGCGCTTTTGCCCCGCCGACAGCGCCGCAAACTCGGCCTCCGGCGGCAGGCCCATTTTTTCCATCAAGGTCTCCACGCGGTCGTGCCGCTCCCAGTCGTTGTGCTCCTCGTAGCTGCCGCCTTCGCCCTCGACCACGCTGCGCACCGTGCCCGTGAGTCCCGCCGGCACCTCCTGCTGCAACGTCGAGATCACGCCGCCGCCCGGCCGGAACACCTGGCCGTCGTCCGGCTGCAGCGCGCCGGCGATGATCTTCATCAACGTCGACTTCCCCGCGCCGTTGCGCCCGACCAAGCAGACGCGCTCGCCGCGATCGATCTGGAGATTGACGCGATCGAGCAACGGCGCGCCACCGAAGCTCAGGCTGACATCGAGAAGACTGACAATGGCCATGGGAAACCGACCACCGTGCCAGCCCACCCGCCGCCAACGCAAGGCCCGCGGCGCCCGCCCCCGAAGTTTGGGCAGCGCGCCCGACTTTGTTTTCGACAGTCGACGGTGGGCCGTCCGCTCCGCGAGCGGCCACATTCACGGAGCGCATCCCGCCATCACCTCCTTTCCCGCCTTTCCAATCCCCCGCCGCCCCCCACGCTCTCGGCCCTTCCCTCGCCACCCGGTTTTCCGCTTTCCCAGTTTCCCCCGTTTCCCGATTTTCCTCTCTCTGCCCGTCCCCCGCTACAACGTCCTCGGCGTCGGCATCTCCGCCCTCACTTTGCCCGCAGCCACCGCGCTCGTCCTCGGTGTCCGCGGGCGGCGCCACGTCGGCTACGTGTGCCACGCCACCGCCCACGGCCTCGTCGTCGCGCAGGACGATCCCGCGCTCCGCGCCATCTACAACGCCGCCTGGCTCGTCGCCCCCGACGGCATGCCGCTCGTCTGGCTCGGCCCCCGCGGTGTCGGCCGCGTCTATGGCCCCGACCTCCTGCTCGCAGCCTGCGACGCCGGGCGCGCCGTCGGCCTCCGCCACTATTTTTACGGCGGCGCCGCGGGCGTCGCGCCGGCGCTCGCCGAACGCCTCGCCGAACGCTTCCCCGGGCTCGCGGTCGCGGGCACGTTCACGCCGCCGTTTCGCGACCTCGCTGCCGACGAGTTCGCGGCGCTCCGCGCCGACGTCGACCGCACCCGGCCCGACGTGATCTGGGTCGGCATCAGTTCGCCGAAACAGGAAAAGTTCATGGCCAGCCATGCCGCCGCGCTGCCCGCCGGTCTGCTGATCGGCGTCGGCGCCGCCTTCGATTTCCATTCCGGTCGCGTCCGCCAGGCCCCGCGCTGGATCCAGCGCTCCGGCTTCGAGTGGTTTTTCCGTCTCTGCACCGAGCCGCGCCGCCTCGGTCGCCGCTACCTCGTCACCACGCCCCGCTTCGCCGCCCTCGCCCTCGGCCAGCGCCTCGGCCTCGCTTGCTTCCGGGACGGCTGGAGGAGCGCGCCGGAAAGTCCGGACAAGCGCACCAGGTAGGGCGAGGCGTCCCCGCCGAGCCGTCACGGAACGCAGGATACACGGCGCGGCGTCGCCGCCTATCCGCACACTACCCCGCCGCTATCCTCCGTGATCGGCGCCGATCCGCTCCCTAAAACAGCTCCGTCTGCTGCAGCGCGTCGCGCTTGTCCGGATCCAGCGTGCTCAGCGCCAGCAACTGCATCGTCGACAGTGCCACGACCTCCGGCACGCGCGCCAGCCGCGCCAG
>JBILLY010000837.1:0-2904 GCA_044375835.1 Opitutaceae bacterium | reverse complement strand
GCAATCCTATCGGCAGACGATCGACGCCAACCTCGGCAACTCCCTGGCCGCATTTCGCGTGAACGGTGTGATCGGCGAAACCAAATTCTACCGTCCGATTCTCGCGCAGCGCACAGACGGCCTGCAACTCGCCGCCACGGTGCAGCCGCTTCCCGGGCTCACCCTTCGCGGTGAATTCAGAAAATACCAGCGCGACGGCGTCACGTCCGGCCAAAACAACCAGGCGGTTTTCTCTGCTCCCGCCGCCCTTCAATTCCGCCTGCCCAACGGCACGGTGCGTGCCCTCAATGGACTCGAAGCCCGCTACGTGCTCGGCCTGCCTGGCGGCGTCGAGCAGATCGACAACCTCATCTCCTACTCCAACTCGGACTCGTTGTTTGGCGGGAATCTCCGCCAGAACTGGAGCAATGAATCCAAGGGCGTCACCCTCGAACATGAGTTCACCCGAGACCTCGCGATTCAGCTTCGCTACGGACACGACGCGCGCATCAACCACTCGGCGCAGGCCAGTTCCTCGTCGATCTACCATGCGACGGCCGCCGGAAATCCCACCGGAACGTGGGCGATCCAAAACACCCCGACCGCAAGCGATACCATCACGGGAGCGCGCGGCTATCGTGCCGCCTTGGTGTATTCGAAGGACCTGCGTCGCCTGGGGAAGCATCAGCTCAGTGCCTTTCGCCAGGACAGCCAGTTCTGGTCCTACACGATCGCCTCGCGATTCTACGAACTCGACGGTGCCGGCCAGGCGATTCAGAACTCGACCCAACTGGCCAACGCCGAGTCCGGGCGCAACCTGATGCCGGTCGTCTGGACGCCCGTCTTTTCCGAGACTATCGCGGGAACACCGATGTGGCGTTGGACAAAGTCTGCCTTGGACGGCCTCACCCTCACGCATCCCAACGGCAGGATCTACAAGGAGCTGCCGCGCCGACTGGTTGGCGCAGTCCCGGCGACGACGGCAAACCCCCTCGGCCTTTCGGGCAACGGCGTGAACGATTACCTCGCGGATCGCACGCGCGAGAGCAGCTACGGCATCGCTGCCTTCAGCGAATTCTGGGGCGGCCGGATCAACACCATGACGGGAATTCGCGTCGAGGAAGCGAATCAGGTGGTCTTTCACACCGGATTCCGGCCGCCGCCGGTCAACTACGACAGCGTGACGCTCGGTGCGGTCTTCGCCACCCCGGTGCGGGGGCTGCGCGGCTACTTCAATCACGCCTCCAACGGGAAATTCAGCTTCAGCAACAGCCGGGACATCTACGACAAATTCCTGCCCCCGGGCAAGGGCGTGAGCGACGAAGTCGGTTTCAAATTCGAACTCTTTGGCGACCGCCTTTCCGGCAATCTCAACTACTATGTCTCCGAGGCGCTGAACTTCAGTGCGGCGCTCGGCGGGTTCCAGAACGATGTCGATCCTCCCGGCATCAACGGTCGCAACGCCCGGACCACCGCGACCGCCAGCTACCTCTACAATATCAAATCGGACGGGGTGGGTGTCACCCTCTCGGCGAAACCCACGCGTAGTTGGGAACTGCGGCTCAATTACACCTCGGCCGACGGCAGTGAGCGCAGCAACGTGAGCCTGCCGTCCTTCTACAACGACGAGTTCAACACCATGAGCGTCGGCGGGCAGACCGTGGTCGCCGTGAAGAATGCCGCGAACGGCGCGACGACGCCCTTCACCGTGCCAAGCGACCCTGCGGATCCCTCGTCCCCGCTCATACCGCTATCGCTCCAGATGTTGAGGGACCCGCTGAGCCCCTATTTTGCCAAGCTCGATCTTGAGAGTGGCTACATCCTCAACGCCACGGACCTGGGCCTGCTGACGCCGGGTATCGGGACGGGCCGCACCGGCTTGCCCATCAGCGATCATCAACTTGGCTTTGTCTCGCCGACCAGTGGCGTGATCACCGTTCGGCGAGCGGGCGAACCGACGGTCGGCTACGCTCAGCACAGCTTCAGCTTGGTCAACCGCTACCAATTTCACGATGGCAGGCTCAAGGGATTGGTGCTCGGCCTTACCTCCGTGGTCCAGCGGCAGTATCGCGGCTACGCCTACACCGATGCTGCCGACGCGGGGAAACGAAAGATTTTCTTTTTCCCCGACCGGGCCACGCACAATATTTTTGCCACCTATAGCTTTCGTGCGTTCAGCAAATGGCGGACGACGGTGCAGCTCAATGTGAGCAATGTTTTCGATTCCAATCGCATCGTTTATATGGTGCGGCAGACCAATGGTGATTTCCGCTTCGCGCGCGAATTCATGGCTCCGCGGCTCTCGTCACTCACCTTTACCGTCGCCTATTGAGCCTCGCCGTCGACCGTCGGTGAAATACCCATACATTTCCTTCGGAAGCTGCGTATAATCGATCGAGTAGAGTGGCAGGTCGCCGAGCCGATTCGTGCAAAAAAAAGCCCGGTGCATCTATGGTGTGCCGCGAGAGCCTGCGCTAATGTGGCCGTAGTTTTCACTCCCATGCCGTTCTCGTCGCGTGTGTTTTCTCCGGGTGGCAAGCTGCGCTGGCTTTGTGTCCCGGGTCTCGCATCCGCCGCGTTCGCAGCGGACGCAACCCTCTCATTCAACCGCGACGTCAGACCGCTCTTGTCGGATCGTTGCTTTCACTGTCACGGCCCGGATGGCGCGAACCGCAAAGCGGAGCTGCGCCTCGATATCAGAGAGGAAAACTCCATAGCAGTGCTCTCTCCGGGCAATGCCGGCGCCAGCGACCTGTTGAAGAGGATTTTCAGCCAGGATGACGACGAGGTCATGCCGCCGAGAGACTCACACTTGAGTCTCTCGGTCGGGGAGAAGAACTTACTACGACGTTGGGTCGAGGAAGGGGCCGTGTATCAGCCTCACTGGTCGTTGATCCCGCTGCCAGCGCGGGTAGATCTCCCAGC
>JBILLY010000836.1:0-2907 GCA_044375835.1 Opitutaceae bacterium | reverse complement strand
CTTGTGGCGCGGCGGCTCCGGCGCCGATTACTGCGGCAATCGCGGCGGCGCGGGCGGCTTCGGCGGCGGCGGCGGCGGCTCGTTTCTCGGCCAGGGCGGCGGCGGCGGCGGCGGTTACAGCGGCGGCGGCGGCGGCACGCAGGCCGGCCCCGGCGGCGGTGGCGGCGGCTCGTTCAACGCCGGCGCCTACCCCGTCAATCTCCCCGACCTGCAATCGGGCGACGGCTACCTCGCCATCACCCCGGTTCCCGCCCCCACCCCGTCGCTGCCGCCGCCGTCCCGCGATCCGTTCGGTTCGCTCACCGCGACCGCCCTCTCCGGCGACCACCCGGAGTCGGTCGCCTTCGTTTCCACCGATGGGCGCGGCCTCGCCGGCCGGGGCTTCATGTAGGCTCCACCGCCTCCGTCTCCCGTCGCCGATTCCGTGCAGGCGCGCCTTTCCGGCGCGCCTTTTTCTTTTCCATCGCCCGGCCCGCCTCGCCCGGTCGAACCTCCGCCCAATCCCGCCGCCGCGGTTGCCTTGCCGGCGCGTGACGTGTTGTCTCGCCCCGTTTTTCGCCCCGCGCTCCCGGCCCGCCTCCTGCTAGTGCCCGTTGCGCCCGTCGCAAAACCTCCTCATGGCCATCCACGTCGCCCTTCACCACAAGACCGCCTATAAATACGACCGCCTCGTCCGCCTCGGACCCCAGGTCGTCCGCCTGCGACCCGCCGCCCACTGCCGCACTCCCGTCCTGAGCTATTCGCTGAAGGTCGAGCCCGCCTGCCACTTCATCAACTGGCAGCAGGACCCCCAGGGCAACTACCTCGCCCGCCTCGTCTTCCCCGAACCGACGAAAAACTTCTCCGTCGAGGTCGACCTCGTCGCCGAGATGGCCGTCTACAACCCTTTCGACTTCTTCCTCGAGCCCGGCGCCGAGAACTTCCCCTTCGCCTACACCCCGACCCTCGCCACCGAACTCGCGCCCTACCTGCGCAAGGACGACCTCGCCGCCACCCCCGCCTTCGCCGCCTTCGTCGCCGGCATCGACCGCAAGACCCAGCGCACGATCGATTTCCTCGTCGGCCTCAACCGCCGCATCAACGAACTCGTCCGCTACATCATCCGCCTCGAACCCGGCGTCCAATCCCCCGAGGAAACCCTGACCAAGGGCTCCGGCTCCTGCCGCGATTCCGGCTGGCTGCTCGTCCAAGCCCTCCGCCACTGCGGCCTCGCCGCCCGTTTCGTCTCCGGCTACCTCATCCAGCTCCGCCCCGACCAGAAGTCCCTCGACGGTCCCTCCGGCACCGACAAGGACTTCACCGACCTCCACGCTTGGTGCGAGGTCTACCTGCCCGGCGCCGGCTGGGTCGGCTTCGACCCCACCTCCGGTCTGCTCGCCGGCGAAGGCCACCTGCCGCTCGCCTGCTCCCCCGAGCCCTCCAGCGCCGCTCCCATCACCGGCGCCGTCGACAAGAGCGAGGTCACGTTCGACTTCGCGATGACCGTCTCGCGCATCTACGAGTCGCCGCGCGTCACCTTCCCCTACACCGACCCCCAGTGGGCCGCGATCGACGCCCTCGGCGAGAAAATCGACGCCACCCTCCGCGACCGCGACGTCCGCCTCACCATGGGCGGCGAGCCCACCTTCATCTCCATCGACGACATGGACGGCGCCGAGTGGAACACCGACGCCATGGGCCCCAACAAGCGCCGCCTCGCCGAGGGCCTCATCAAGCGCCTCTGGTCCCACTACGGCGCCGGCGGCTTCATCCACTACGGTCAGGGCAAATGGTATCCCAGCGAACAACTCCCGCGCTGGGCCTTCAGCGCCCTCTGGCGCCGCGACGGCCAACCCATCTGGACCAACCCCGCCCTCCTCGCCGACATCGCCAAACCCGCCGGCCGCACTGCCGACGACGCCCACCGCTTCGCCACCCGTCTCACCCGCCACCTCGGCGTCGGCGACCAGTGGCTCCTCCCCGGCTACGAGGACGCCTTCTACTACCTCTGGAAAGAGCGCCGCCTCCCCACCAACGTCGACCCGCTCGACAACAAACTCTCCGATCCGCTGGAGCGCGCCCGCGTCGCCAAAATCTTCGAGCAAGGCCTCGACAACGTCATCGGCTACCTGCTCCCCATCGAGCGCGCCGCCCCTTGGGGCTGGGCCAGCGGCCCGTGGTTCCTCCGCGCCGAGCGCATGTATCTGATCCCCGGCGACTCGCCGATGGGCTTCCGCCTTCCGCTCGATTCCCAACCGTGGGTCGCCCCCACCGACGCCCGTCACCTCGCGCCGCCCGACCCCACGCTCGAGTTGCCCCCGCTGCCCGACGCCGCCGCCCTCGCCCGCCAATACCGCCAGACCGTCGCCGGCAGCTATCCGACCGCCGCGACCTCCGCCGCCCTCGACGCCCTCCGCCGCCGCAGCGGCCCCGGCGCCCCGTCCGATCACGATCCGCGCCCGCAGTCGCTCCCGCCCGCCGACCGCGTGCCCGCCACAAAGGAGAGCGCTCCGTGGATCGTCCGCACCGGCCTCTGCGTGCAGCCGCGCGAAGGCCACCTCTTCGTCTTCATGCCGCCCGTGCGCACGACCGAGGATTACCTCGACCTGCTCGCCGCCATCGAAGCCACCGCCTCCGACCTCGCCCTGCCCGTTGTCATCGAGGGCTACCTCCCGCCCTACGACGCCCGCCTCAACACCATCAAGGTCACGCCCGATCCCGGCGTCATCGAGGTCAACATCCACCCGTCGGCCTCGTGGCGCGAACTCACCGAGAAAACCGAGTTCCTCTACGAGAGCGCCCGGCAGACTCGCCTCGGCACCGATAAGTTCATGATCGACGGCCGCCACACCGGCACCGGTGGCGGCAACCACCTCATCCTCGGCGGCGAACGCCCCGCCGACAGCCCGCTCCTCCGTCGCCCGCACC
>JBILLY010000062.1:0-12033 GCA_044375835.1 Opitutaceae bacterium | reverse complement strand
GCGCACTACCCGCCCCGTGCGGCACACCCGTTGCAATCACCGCCCCGCCTCCCGCCTCCCGCCTCCCGCCTCCCGCCTTCTCGTCACTCATCACTCATCACTCGTCACTCGCCACTTTCATGGACATCGCCCGCCCCGACCAATCGAAAGCGAAGCGCAAGAAACGGATCCTCTACGGCACCGTCGCCGCGCTCGCTCTGGTCGCGATCACCTTCGCCCTCTCCCGCCGCAAGCCCGCCGCCCCCACCGTCGAGCGCAACCTCGTCTGGATCGATGCCGTGAAACAGGGCCAGATGCTCCGCCAAGTCCGCGGCCTCGGCACCCTCGTCCCCGAAGAGATCCGCTGGATCGCCGCCCGCACCCAGGGCCGCGTCGACAAAATCGTCCTCCGCCCCGGCGCCCAGGTCACCACCGACAGCATCATCCTCCACCTCGCCAACCCCGACGTCGAACAGGCCGCCGCCAACGCCGACTCCCAGCTCAAGGCCGCCGAGGCCGAACTCCTCAATCTCAAGGTCACCCTCCAAAGCGGCGTCCTCCAGGCCGAGTCCGTCGCCGCCTCCGCCCGCGCCGACTTCGAGCAGACCAAACTCAGCTCCGCCGTGAACGAGCAGCTCTTCAAAGAAGGCCTCGTCTCCCGCCTCGACCTCGACCTCTCCAAGGTCCGCGCCGAACAGGCCGCCACCCGCCACAGCATCGAGCAGCGCCGCTTCCAGTTCGCCAAAGACACCATCGAGCCCCAGCTCGCCGTCAAACAGGCCGAAGTCGACCGCCTCCGCGCCATGGCCAAACTCCGCCGCGACGAACTCGATGCCCTCGCCGTCCGCTCCTCCATGACCGGCGTCCTCCAGCTCCTCCCCGTCGACGTCGGCCAGCAAGTCCAGCCCGGCACCAACCTCGCCCGCGTCGCCAACCCCACCAAACTCAAGGCCGAGATCCGCGTCGCCGAGACCCAGGCCAAAGACATCCTCATCGGCCAACCCGCCTCCGTCGACACCCGCAACGGCGTCGTCGAAGGCCGCGTCGCCCGCATCGACCCCTCCGTCCAAAACGGCACCGTCACCGTCGACGTCCTCCTCTCCGGCGACTTGCCGAAGGGCGCCCGCCCCGACCTCAGCGTCGACGGCACCATCGAGCTCGAGCGCCTCGATCACGTCGTCTACGTCGGCCGCCCCGCCTTCGGCCAGGAACGCTCCACCGTCGGCATCTTCAAACTCGACGCCGACGGCGTCTACGCCGTCCGCACCCAGGTCAAACTCGGCCGCAGCTCCGTCAACACCATCGAGATCGTCGACGGCCTCCGCCCCGGCGACCGCGTCATCCTCTCCGACATGCAGCAGTGGGACGCCAACGACCGCATCAAACTCAACTGATCCCGCCCGCCGCCGCCGCGCCGCCCGCAACTTCCCTGCAACTTTCCGCCCGTCCGCCGGTTCTTCCGCCCATGTCCGCCACCATGCTCCCGCTGATCCTCACGCTCGCCCTCCTCGTTGTCTTTGTCGCCGTCGACACCTCCCCCGACCGCTGAGCCCGCGCGCCCCGCCTCTCAACTCTCAGCCCCAAGCCCTTCGCTCTCAGCTCCAGGCTCCAAGCTCTCAGCCCTCCGTCTCCCCGCTCTCAACGCTCGGCTCTCAATTCTCAACCACACCGCCCCATGTCCTCCGCTCCCTCCCTCATCAAACTCGAAGGCGTCACCAAAGTCTTCCTCACCGACGAAGTGGAAACGCACGCCCTCTCCGGCATCCACATGGAGATCAAGCAGGGCGAATACGTCTCCATCGCCGGCCCCTCCGGCTGCGGCAAATCCACCCTCCTCTCCATCCTCGGCCTGCTCGATTCGCCGACCGACGGCTCCTACATCCTCAACGGCCGTCCCGTCCAGGGCCTCTCGCTCCCCGAGCGCGCCCGCATCCGCAACCGCGAGATCGGTTTCATTTTCCAATCCTTCAACCTCATCGGCGACCTCACCGTCTTCGAAAACGTCGAGCTCCCGCTCACCTACCGCGGCATGCCCGCCGCCGAGCGCAAAGCCGCCGTCACCGCCGCCCTCGAGAAAGTCGGCATGGGCCACCGCTCCAAGCACCTCCCCTCCCAGCTCTCCGGCGGCCAACAACAACGCGTCGCCGTCGCCCGCGCCCTCGCCGGCTCCCCCGCCGTCCTCCTCGCCGACGAGCCCACCGGCAACCTCGACTCGAAAAACGGCGACAGCGTCATGCAGCTCCTCGCCGACCTGCACAAGCAGGGTGCCACGATCGTCATGGTCACGCACGACGCCCGCTTCGCCCGCCACGCCGACCGCACCATCCACATCTTCGACGGCCGCGTCGTCCAGGAGCAGGTCGAGAGCGATCCCACCCGCGCCTGAGCCGCCCGCCGCAGGACATGAACCGCACGGCACCGAGGATCGGGTCAGGTAGGGCGAGGCGGCCCCGCCGAGCCGTGCAACCCTCGGGCGGCGACGGCTCGGCCGGGACGCCTCGCCCCACCTCACGGGATGCCCGGATACCTTTCGGAAACTGGGGCGGCCCGCACGAGCGCCGGCCCCGGGCCTGAAGGCGCGAGTATCCGGCATCCGGCTACGCCCGCCGGATTTTGATCCCCGCTTCCGGCACCGGCCGGCCGCCCGTTCTCGCCCCGCCCCATGGCCGCCGACCTCCCGCCCCCCCCGACCTCCGCGCTCCATCGCGCCGGTGTCGCGCCGGCCCCCGCCGCGCCCGCCCACGGCCCGCTCTTCGCCGCACCGCCGTGCTTTCGCGCCCGGACGGGCCCGCCGATATCACCGTCGTTCCCCGGGAGCTGCCCGCCCGGCCGGAGCACCCGTTCGTCCACCCCGTCCGCGCCATCTTCGGCCCCTCCCTCGCCACGCTCGGTGCGGCCAAAGCCGCCGCCCGCCCCTGCCCCCGCCCCCCATCACCCATGACCCCTGACCCATAACCCCTTCCCCCCATGTCCGACCTCCGCTTCGCCCTCCGCTCCCTCGCCCGCACCCCCGGCTTCACCGCGGTCTGTGTCGTCACCCTCGCCCTCGGCCTCGGCGCCAACGCCGGCGTCTTCAGCTTCCTCCACACCCTCCTCCTCCGTCCCCTGCCGCTGCCCGCCGTCCACGAACTCGCCTACTTCGGCGAGCACTCCCGCCAGGTGCCCAACATGTCCGTGGCGTATCCAAACTTCCTCGACTGGCGCGAGCGCCAGCGCGCGTTCACCGCCCTCGGCGCCTTCCGCAGCCAGAGCTTCACCTACGTCGGCCCCGCCGAGACCGAGCGCCTCAACGGCGCCCTCTTCACCCACGACACCTGGACCGCCCTCGGCGTCCGCCCCCGGCTCGGCCGCGCGTTCGGCCCCGCCGACGACAAGCCCGGCGCCGCCCGCACCGCCGTCATCAGCGCCGCCTTCTGGCAACGCGCCTTCGGCGGCAAACCCGATGTCCTCGGCCAAAAACTCACGCTCAGCGGCGACCTCTACGAGATCATCGGCGTCATGCCCGCCGACTTCCGTTTCCCCACCAACTCCCCCGAGGTCTGGGTGCCCTTCGGCCTCGCCGCCGACCAGAACATGAACCGCGGCAACCACCCGGGCCTCTACTGCGTCGGCCGCCTCAAGCCCGGCGTCACCTTCGACGCCGCGCGCGCCGACCTCGTCGCCATCGCGAAGCAGCTCGAGCAGGAGCACCCGCAGACCAACACCGGCAACTCGATCTCCCTCCAGCCGCTCGTCGAGCGCGCCGTCGGCCAGCAGCGCCGCGCCGTCTGGATCTCTTTCGCCGCCGCCTGCGGCGTCCTTCTCATCGCCTGCGCCAACGTCGCCAACCTCCTCCTCGCCCGCGCCGCCGCCCGCGCCCGCGAGTTCGCCGTGCGCGCCGCCGTCGGCGCCTCCCGCCTCCGGCTCGTCCGCCTCGTCCTCGCCGAAAGCCTCCTCCTCGGCCTCGCCGGCACCGCCCTCGGGCTGCTCGTCGGCTACGCCACCATGCAGGGCATCAAGACCCTCATCCCCGCCGGCTCGCCGTTCATCACCGAAACCACCCTCAACGGCGGCGTCTTCGCCTTCACCGTCGTCGTCGGCGTCGGCGTCACCCTGCTCTTCGGCCTCGTGCCCGCCCTCACCGCTTCCCGCGTCGACCTCAACTCCGCCCTCGCCGCCGGCTCCCGCGGCGGCAGCGGCCACGCCGACGCCCGCTGGCGCTCCGTCCTCGTCTCCGGCGAATTCGCCCTCACCGTCGTCCTCCTCTTCGTCTCCGGCCTGATGCTCCGGACCACCTGGAACCTCTACCGCGCCGACACCGGGCTGCGGACCGAGCGCGTCCTCTCCTTCGGCTATGCCCTGCCCGGCCGCGACTGGGCCGACGCCGCCAAACGCACCCAGCTCCTCGACCGCGCCCTCGCCCGTCTCCGCGCCCTCCCCGGCGTCACCCACGCCGCCCTCACCAATCCGCTCCCGCTCTCCGGCGGCGGCAACCAAACCAGCTTCCTGCCTGAGGGCATGGCCGAGCCCGGACCGGGCAAGCGGCCCTCGACCGAGAACAACGCCGCCAGCCGCGACTACTTCGCCGCCCTCGGCATTCCGCTCCTCCGCGGCCGCACCTTCACCGACGAGGAGAAGCTCGACGAGCCCCGCGTCTGCCTCATCGACACCAAATTCGCCGACACCCACTTCGCCGGCGTCGATCCCCTCGGCCGGCGCGTGATGTTCGGCGGCGGCCAGAATCCGACGTGGCTCACCGTCGTCGGCGTCGTCGGCCACGTGCGCAACTACGGCATCGGCCAGGACACCCGCGTGCAGCTCTACTCGCCCTACCGCCAGGTCCCGCCCGGCAACGTCAGCTTCGTCCTCCGCACCACCCTCGAGCCCACCGCGCTCGCCGCCGACGTCCGCCGCGTCATGCGCGAACTCGAGCCCACGCTCCCCGTCTTCGCCGTCCGCACCATGGACGAGATCTTCGACGGCACCATCACCAACCAGCGCATCATGCTCGTGCTGCTCTCCGCCTTCGCCGCCCTCGCGCTCCTCCTCGCCGCCATCGGCCTCTACGGCGTCCTCAGCTACATCGTCGGCCGCCGCACCCGCGAGGTCGGCATCCGCATGGCCCTCGGGGCCACGCCCGGCTCCGTGCGCCGCCTCGTGCTCGGCCAAGGCCTGCGCCTCGCTGCCGCCGGCCTCCTTGTCGGCCTCGTCGTCTGCCTCGCCGTCGCGCGCCTGCTCGAGACCGTCCTCTACGGCGTCGGCGCCTACGACCCGCTCAGCCTCGGCGCCGTCACGCTCCTCCTCGTCGCGATCGGCCTCCTCGCCAGCTGGCTCCCCGGCCACCGCGCCGCCCGCGTCCACCCCATGGCCGCCCTCCGCGCCGAGTAAAATCAGCCACCACCCCTTCAAACTCTCCCTCGCCTCTCGCCCTTGTCCGACTACCCATCACCCCCGCCCCCTCGCCCATCACCTATCACCCATAACCCATAACCTATCACCTCTCGCCCCCGTCCCCGATGTCCGACCTCCGCTTCGCCTTCCGCCAGCTCGGCAAATCCCCCGGCTTCACCGCCGTGGCCTTGCTCGCGCTCGCTCTCGGCATCTCCACGGCGACGACGATGTTCACGTTCTTCAACGCCCTCTTCGTCCGCCCCATCCCCTTCATCCAGGACGAGTCCACCCTCATCCACTTCGGCACCACCGCCACCAAGTCAGCCGACTCCTACTTCGCGCTCTCGATGCCCGACTTCCGGGACATCCGCGCCCAGGCCACCACCCTCAGCGACGCCCTCACCACCTGGACGCGCACCATGATCTTCACCGGCGGCGAACGCCCCGAGCGCATCCTCGGCGCCTGGATCACCGCCACCGGCTTCGACACCCTCGGGGTCAAACCCATCCGCGGCCGCAACTTCACCCCCGCCGACGCCCTCCCCGGCGCCCCCTCCGTCACCATCATCACCGCCGGCACCTGGCGGAAACACTTCGGCGGCACCGAAGACGTCGTCGGCCGCTCCGTCGTCATCAACGGCGAGCCCACCGTCATCGTCGGCATCATGCCCGCCGGCTTCCGCTTCCCCGAATTCGCCGAAGCCTGGCAACCCTTCCCCGACGACCAGGAAAACAAGCCCGAATCACGCGGCAACCACCACCTCCCCGGCTGGGCCCGCCTCAAGCCCGGCGTCACCGTCGCCCAGGCCCAGGCCGAGCTCTCCGCCCTCGGCGCCCGCCTCGCCCAGGCGTATCCGTCCACCAACGACGGCCTCTCCTTCCGCGCCTTCCTCGTCCGCGAGGAAGCCACCCGCGAGATCGCCCTGCTGATGAAACTCCTCCTCGGCGCCGTCGTGTTCGTCCTCCTCATCGCCTGCGCCAACGTCGCCAACCTCCTCCTCGCCCGCGCCGCCACCCGCTCCCGCGAGATCGCCGTCCGCGCCGCCCTCGGCGCCTCCCGCGCCCGCCTCGTCCGCCAATTCCTCGTCGAATCCCTCGTTCTCGGCCTCGCCGGCGGTCTCCTCGGCATCGTCTTCTCCTTCTGGGGCGTCGACCTCGTCCTCGGCCTCGTCGACCACGACGACATCCCCTTCTGGATCCGCTTCGAGATCGACTGGCGCACCCTCCTCTTCGCCTTCGTCGCCACCCTGCTCTGCAGCTTCCTCTACGGCCTCGCCCCCGCCCTCCAGCTCTCCCGCCCCGACCTCGCCACCGAACTCAAGGACGGCGGCCGCGGCGGCACCGCCTCCGCCCGCGCCGCCCGGCTCCGCGCCGCCCTCGTCGTCGGCCAGATCGCCCTCGCCCTCGTCCTCCTCGTCGGCGCCGGCCTCATGGTCCGCTCCTTCCTCTCCCTCTCCCAGCGCCCCACCGGCATCGACCCCGCCGGCGTCCTCACCTTCCGCACCGGCCTCCCGCCCTCCCAGTTCAAGGACAAGACCGTCGTCCGCGCCTTCTGGGACGACCTCGGCCGCGCCCTCGCCGCCACCCCCGGCGTCGAGTCCTCCGGCATCATCAGCTACCTCCCCCTCTCCAACAGCCAGAACATCTCCGCCTTCTACCTCGAGGGCGAAGCCGCCCCGAAATCCCACCAGCACGCGCACGACACCATCGCCCGCGCCGCCACCCCCGGCGCCCTCGCCGCCCTCCGCATCCCGCTCCTCGCCGGCCGGCTCTTCGATGAACGCGACACCGACGCGACACCGCACGTCGCCGTCGTCGACGCCGCCTTCGCCGAGCGCTTTTTCGGCGGCCAGTCCGCGGCCCTCGGCCGCCGCTTCACCTTCAGCATCGGCGACAAAGAGCCCAAGTGGATCACCGTCGTCGGCGTCATCGGCAACACCCTCCAGCAACCCGCCGCCGCCCGCCCCCAGCACCAGGTCTGGTTCCCGTGGAGCCAGAGCGCCGACAACTTCGGCTCCGTCGTGCTGCGCGTGAAAGGCGACCCGACCACCTATGTCCGCGCCGCGCAGGACGCCGTGCTCGCCGCCCGGCCCGACATCCCGATCTACTACGCCGAAACGCTCCAACGCGTCGCCGCGCGCTCGATCTGGCAGCAACGCTTCTTCGGCCAGCTCTTCGCGGGCTTTGCCGCCGTCGCGCTCTTCCTCGCCGCCATCGGCATCTACGGCGTGATGTCCTACAACGTCTCCCAGCGCACGCAGGAGATCGGCGTGCGCATGGCCTTGGGCGCGCAACCCGGCGCGGTCGTCTCGCTCGTGCTGCGCCAAGGCCTGCGGCTGGTGGGCTTCGGCCTGGCGGCCGGCCTGGCCGCCGCCTGGTTCGCCGCGACGCTGCTGGTCGGCTCGCTCCACGGCATCTCGCCGCACGACCCGCCCACCTTTGCCGTGGTCCCGGTGTTTTTGGCCGCGGTCGCGCTGCTCGCCTGCTGGCTGCCCAGCCGCCGCGCCACCCTCGTCGCCCCCAACATCGCCCTCCGCTCCGAATAACCGCGGCCGGCCCCGCGGGCTTGCCTCCCTTTCCACCTCCCCCGTTCGGGCGACCCCCACCGCCGTTGCTCCCGTCGCCACCTCGCGCTTGCCTGCCGCCTTCGCGATGCCCGCCCCTGTCCTTCGCTCCCAGTCGCCCCGGTCTCTCCGCGCCCCCGCCCCGCCGCGTCGCGCCGCGCGCCCGGTCCCCGCCGGCCTCGCCGGACTGCTCCGCCTCGGACTCCTCGCCTGCGCCGCGTTCGTCCTCCTCGCCGTCGTCGCCTCCCTCGCCCCGCTCCGCGCCCAAACCGCCTACCCGCCCGGCCAGGCCCTGATCGGCCCCACCCCGCTCTCCGCCTTCCGCCTCAACGGCCCCAACGCCCGCGCCACCCTCGTCGATGTCCCCGGCGCCCCCGGCTTCACGCAGGCGTGGCGCATCGCCACCACCGCCGACACCTCCCCGCCCTGGGCCATCGAGTGGCGCGCCCCCGCCCTCCTTGCCGTCGCCCGCGGCGATGTCGCCCTCCTCCGCTTCGTCGCGCGCGCCGTCGAGACCACCGACGAATCCGGCACCGCCTTCCTCCGCGTCGTCGCCCAGAAAGCCGCGCCCGACTACGACAAGAGCCTGCAGACCACCGTCAGCGTCGCCGGCGCCTGGCAGGAATTCTTCGTGCCCTTCGCCTTCGGCGCCGACTACGCCGCCCGCGCCGCCGAGATCGTCTTCGGCTTCGGCTTCAAGCGCCAGACTGTCGAGATCGGCGGCATCGAGTGCGTCTACTACGGCAAAACCCTCGCGCTCGCCGCCCTCCCCCGCACCCGCCCCTCCTACAGCGGCCGCGAAGCCGACGCCCCCTGGCGCGCCCCCGCCCTCGCCCGCATCGAGGCCCTCCGCAAGGGCGACCTCGCCGTCGAGGTCGTCGACGCCGCCGGCCGCCCCGTATCCGGTGCTTCCTTACGCGTCACCCAGACCAAGTCCGCCTTCCAGTTCGGCTCCGCCCTCCAGCTCTCCCGCCTCGTCGTCGATACCCCCGCCAACCGCATCTACCGCCAAAAAGTCCTCGAGCTCTTCAACGCCGCCAGCCCCGAAAACGACCTCAAATGGCCGCCCTGGGCCGGCGAGTGGGGTGCATCTTTTGCCCGCACCCAGAGCCTCGCCGGCCTCGCCTGGCTGAAAAACCACGGCTTCCACCTCCGCGGCCACGTCCTCGTCTGGCCCGGCTGGCGCAACCTCCCCAACGCCCTCACCGCCCTCCGCGGCACCCCGCGGCAGGACGAGATTCCCGCCCGCGTCCTCGCCCACATCGCCGACATCGTCCCCGCCACCCGCCACCTCCTCGACGAGTGGGACGTCCTCAACGAGCCCTACACCAACCGCGACCTCATGGACGTCTTCGGCGCCCCCATCCAGGCCGAGTGGTTCCAAGCCGCGCGCGCCGCCCACCCCACCGCCCCGCTCTACCTCAACGACTACGCCAACCACGACGCCGGCCTCGACGCCGCCCACGTCGCGCACTTCGAGGCCACCGCCCGCTACCTCCTCGACCGCGGCGCCCCGCTCGGCGGCCTCGGCCTCCAGGGCCACATCGGCGCCAGCCCCTCGCCCCCCGCCAGCGTCCTCTCCGTCCTCGACCGCTACGCCGCCCTCGGCCTGCCCATCCGCATCACCGAATTCGACGTCAACACCGACGACGAGGAACTCCAGGCCGACTACACCCGCGACTTCCTCATCGCCATGTATAGCCACGCCTCCGTCGTCGGCGTCCAGTTCTGGGGCTTCTGGGAAACCGCCCACTGGATCCCGCAGGCCGCCATGTATCGCCCCGACTGGTCGGAGAAACCCGCCGCGCTCGCCTACAAACAACTCGTCCTCGACCGCTGGCGCACCCGCGCCACCGGCACGACCGACGCCGCCGGCACCTGGCGCGGCCGCGGCTACCACGGCGACTACACCGTCGTCGTCGAACACGCCGGCCGCACCTACGAGCAAACCGTCCGCCTCCGTCCCGGAAATTCCATTACGACCGTCCGCGTCCCCCTTGCCGCCCCCCGCCTCTCCAACCTCAGCACCCGCGCCGCCGCCGGCACCGGCGACGCCACCTTGATCCCCGGCTTCTACGTCGCCGGCACCGAACCGAAACGCATGCTCGTCCGCGGCATCGGCCCCGGCCTCGCCGCCTTCGGCGTCACCGGCGTGCTCCCCCGCCTCGAACTCGCCCTCGTCGCCGCCGACGGCCGCACCGTCGCCGCCAACCGCGGCTGGGACACCGGCGGCGCCGCCGCCACCGCCGCCCTCGCCGCCGCCTCCACCTCCGCCGGCGCCTTCGCCCTCGCCCCCGGCAGCGCCGACGCCGCCCTCCTCGTGACATTGCCCCCCGGCGCCTACACCGCGCCCGTCACGCCCCTCGACGGCTCCTCCGGCATCGCCCTCGTCGAAGCCTACGAACTCGACGCCGCCGCCCCCACCCGTATCCGCAACTTGAGCACGCGCGCCCGCGTCGGCCCCGGCCAGCAGGTTGCCATCCCCGGCCTCGTCGTCTCCGGCGCCAACGCCCGCACCTTCCTCGTCCGCGCCGTCGGCCCCGGCCTCGCCGCTTTCGGCGTCGCCGGCCCGCTCGCCCGCCCGTCGCTGCTCCTGCAACAGGGCGACGCCACCCTCGCCGCCAACACCGGCTGGGAAACCTCCGCCGACCCCGCGGCCCTCGCCGCCGCCGCCGCGCGCGCCGGCGCCTTCGCCCTCGCCCCCGGCAGCGCCGACGCCGCCCTCTTGGTCACGCTCGGCGCCGGCGCCTACACGCTGCAAGTCGCCGGCTCCGACAACGCCTCCGGCGTCGTCCTTGTCGAAGTCTACGACCTCAGCGGCTGAGCCGCCGCCCGGCCCGGCTTATTTGGGTGCAGCCCAAGTTTCTTGCCCTGTTTCTGGGAATCAATCCGACGAGAAAACGTCGGCAAACGCCGACTCGATTTTGGCCACTTCGTCGTCGGTCAATTCCGCGAAGGTCGTCGTTCGCTTGGTGCGCGAGAGCTTGCCACGATTTTGCAGCAACAACGCCAGCAGCAGGTTCATCTTCGCAACCGGCAGGTCCACGATATCCTTTATGGCCGCGGCTACCGCATCGAGCCTGACAAGCATCTGCAGTTCCTCCGGCAGATCCCTGGTCACCGTGGTCTCGATCAAATCCAAAACATACTCCACGTGCGTCGTCAGGTCGGGATAGCGCCATACGCCTTCCGCTTCGCGCGCGTTCTCGAGCGTCAGTGTCCCGTCTTTTTCCAGCCGATACCGGACTCTCCGGCCCACCGCGGAAGACAAAGTTTCCAGCACACGATCGTAACTCGCCGAGTCCCGTAACATCGCTGCGGAAAACGGCAGCAGCGCCCCTCTTTCGGTGTAGCCGTCGGAGGCCAGCGATTCATGGAGCAGCAGACGGTGCAATCGTCCGTTCCCGTCGGAGAAGGGATGCACATAGACAAACCCAAAACTGGTTACCGCCGCTCTCACCGGCGCCGGCAGTTGCCCGCTTCGGCGTCGAAAGCCACGCAAACCTGCCATCAAAGTCGGAACCAGTTGCGGCGGCGGGCACACATAGTGGACCTTTTCGTAAAACCCCGGAAGCGCTTGGCCGACGTAATTCTGGTCCCGGCGAAACCCCTTCGCGGCATACCGCGGATCCACAATGATGTTCTGCAACGCAACCAGGCGCTTCTCTTCCAAAAGATGTTCCTCCGGACCGGTCCCACTCTGGGCCAGCACCTTCACAAAGCGCTCACCGCGTCCCGGCGCGAGCTCCTCGCGCTCGATCGCGAAGGAGGCTTTGGTCTCCTTCAAGTAGAGGTAATTCACCGCCCGCGACCACAGCCTTGGATCAGCGCGGCCGATCAGCCGGCGGATTTCGCCCGACCAGTCGCGTTTCAGCTTTAGGTCGATCGCGGGGGTTCGCCGCACCGAGACACACGCCCCCGCGCCGCCAAGCAAATTGTCGATCACTCGCCAACGCGGGTTCCTCAGAGGTTTACCCGTAAAATACTTTTCCTGATCGAGGAGCGGCACGTAGTTCCCGGCCAATATCTTCGTCGTTAACGTCCGGGGCGTCAGAAATTCGTAGAGGAATCCGATGCGCCGCCGGTATTTGCTCGTGGGTGCAGCGGCGATGTAGCCATC
>JBILLY010000061.1:0-12044 GCA_044375835.1 Opitutaceae bacterium | reverse complement strand
CCCGCGAGCCGCAAGGGACGCACCGCGGCGGCCCGCGGGCCGGGCGACGACGAGACTCAGCGCGCGGGCGGCGTCGCGCGCACGTGCCGGAGGAGGAACTCGAGCAAAGCGCGGTTCGAGCTGCCTTGGACGCGGGGTTCGAGTTGCGCGAAGACCGCGATTGCGGGCACGCCGGCGGCATCGCAGGCCTTTTTCACGGCGAGGGCGTGGCGCGGATGGTGCAGGTAGTGGCCGCGATCCACGGCGTCGCCGTCGGGGTGGCTGGTGAACATGAAGACGGGTGGATCGTCCTTCGAGATATGGGCGAGCATGTCGACGTCGGCGCGCGCGGCGCGGATCGCGGGGCTGTCGGCCTCGGCTTCCGATTTGGCGCCGTAGAAGGCGAGGGTTTCACCGGGTCGGCTCCACTCGGGTCGGTAGGGGCCGATGAATTCGGGCCAGCGCTCAAGGTGGTAGGTGGCCTGGGTGTTGAGCGCGCCGGCGGCGACGAGGCGGGAGGATTCGCGGAGCACGGGGTCGGGGGACTTCGGGTCGGCGAGGTCGTCGTGAAACGCGAGCCAGAGGGAGGTGCCGGCGCCGGCGGAGCCGCCGTAGGATGCGATCCGGCGCGGGTCGAGGTTGTAGGCCTTGGCGTGGGCGCGGACGAACTGGAGGGAGCGGGCGCAGTCGCGCAGAATGTCCTGGATGGGCGCGGTGTCGCGGAAGCGGTAGTTGATCGCCATGAACGAGACGCCGGCCTCGAGACAGCCCTTGATGATCTCGGCGCTGGCGCCGGATTTGGAGCCGTTGACGAAGCCGCCGCCGTGGATGAAGACGACCAGCGGGGTGGGCGAGGACGACGGCGCGAGCCAAAGGTCCAGCCGGTGGCGGGCGTGCGGACCGTAGGCGACGTCGGCGTGCGTCGGTGCGGGTTTGGGTGCGCCCTTTTCTTTCGGCGCGGGGTCGTCGGAGTCGGCGACGGCGGCTTTGCGGCCTTGGCGCAATCTGCGTGCGTGCGCGGTGGCCTCCTCGAGAGAGAGCACGCCGTCGCGGTTGGCGTCGGCTTCCGGATACTGTTTGAGCAGTTGGGCGAGGCGATCGGCGGTGGCATCCGCGGCAAAGGCGGTCGGCGCGGCGACGAGCGCGAGCAGGCAGAGCGAGGCAAGGCGGGGCGACAGCATGGGAAAACCGTGGGAAACGGCGCGCGCGGTGTCGACGCCGCACGTTGGGCTTGTCGCGTGGGCACCGACGGCCAGCGTGCGGCGATGCAACTACCCCGACGGCGCAGGCTCCTCGCGTGGATGATGGTGGGCGGACTCCTGGCGACGGGGGCGCGGGGCGGTGCCGCGGCGCCGACGGCGCGGCCCAACGTGGTCGTCATCCTCGCGGACGACTCCGGCCTCGGGGAGTTCGGCTGCTACGGCGGCACGGCGATCCCGACGCCGAACATCGACCGGCTGGCGCGCGAAGGCATGGGTTTCACCCGGGCTTACAGCGGCAGCGCGGTGTGCGCGCCCACGCGCGGCGTGCTCATGACGGGCCTGCACACCGGGCACGGGCTGCGGCGCGCAAACCAGAGCAAGATCGGCCTGCTCGCGCTCGACGCGGGGACGCCGACGGTGGCGCGGTTGCTGCAATCGGCCGGGTATGCGACGGGCGGTTTCGGCAAATGGGGGCTCGGCAACGAAGGCACGACGGGCGCGGCGGAGAAACAGGGTTTCGATCTGTTTTACGGCTACTACGACCAGGTGCACGCGCACAGCTACTATCCGGACGATCTCACGCGGAACGGCGTTCGCGAGAAGCTGGCGGGCAACCAAGGCGGGCGCGGGCCGGTGTATTCGCACGACCTGATCGAGGCGGAGACGATCGGGTTCATCGAGGCGCAGGCGAAGGCGGGGCGGCCGTTTTTCTGCTACGCGGCCTGGACGCTGCCGCACGGCAACTTCGAGATCCCGTCGCACGCCGCGTTCGCGGACAAGCCGTGGCCGGAGCCGGTGAAGATCCACGCCGCCATGATCGCGCGCCTCGACGCCGGCGTGGGCCGGATCCTGGCGGCGCTAAAGGCGGCCGGCGTCGACGAGCATACGCTGGTGATCTTCACGAGCGACAACGGCGCGGCGGGTCCGGGCAAGGATACATTCAAGGCCACGGCCGGCCTGCGCGGCGAGAAGCGCTCGCTCTACGAAGGCGGTATCCGGACGCCGTTTTTGGCCCGCTGGCCCGGTCGTATCCGGGCCGGCAGCACGAGCCACGCGCTCGCCGGCCATGTCGACCTGATGGCCACGGCGGCGGAACTCGCGGGCGTGAAGGCGCCGGCCAACGACGGCGTGTCGCTGCTGCCGATCCTCTCCGGCCGGGCGGAAGCCCTGCCGCGCGAGGCGCTCTACTGGGAAATCTACGAGGGGCCGGCGACGTTTCAGCAGGCGGTGCGGAGCGGAAAATGGAAGGGCTACCGCACCGGCACCGCGGCGCCGCTCGAACTCTACGACCTCGACGCCGATCCGGCGGAGGCGACGAACGTCGCCGCGCGGTATCCGGCGGAGACGGAGCGACTGGCGGCCATCATGGCGCGTGAGCATGTGCCGTCGCCCCACTATGACGCGCCCGCTCAGCCGGCGCCGCGGAAAGGCGGGCAGAAAAAGGCCAAGGCTGCCGCGGCGCAGAAGTAGCGCCGACGCGGGCGCGCGGGCCGGCGGTTGACGCTCCGTCGCACCGCGGCCATGGTGCGAAATCGTCACGCGAATGTGTGCGGCCGGCGCTTCCCGGCCGACGGCGACGCACCCATGCTGCATTGGCTTCCAAGCCCCGCCCCGCCCCGACGGCATCGGTCCGAATCCCGGTTCGACGTGCGATGGGCTTGGTTTTCTCCTCCCCGCTTTGTTTCGCCCCATGATCGCTCGCCTGCTCCTCGTTCCGGCCCTCCTGTGCTCCGTCGCCCTCGCGGCGGCGCAACCGGCCCGGCCGCACCTCGTCGTGTTTTTGACCGACGACCACGGTCTCCTCGATTCGAGCGTCTACGGGTCGACCGACGTGAAGACGCCCAACATGGAGCGCGTCGCGCGCGCCGGTGTGGTGTTCGACCGGGCCTTCGTGGCGTCGCCGAGCTGCGCGCCCAGCCGCGCGGCGCTGCTGACGGGCATGGTGCCGGCGCGCAACGGCGCCGAGGCGAACCACAGCAAGCCGAAGCCCGAGATCAAAAAGCTGCCCGCGTATCTCAAGGAGCTGGGCTACGAAGTCGTTTCGTTCGGCAAAGTTTCCCACTACCAGCACACGGGCGACTACGGCTTCGATCACTTCGCGCATGACAAATACCACGAGGACGTGGCGGTGCCGGAAGCGGTGAAGTGGCTGCGGGCGCGCAAGAGCGCCAAACCGCTCGCGCTGTTCGTGGGGACCAATTGGCCGCACGTGCCGTGGCCCGCCGCGGGCGAGGGGCCGGATCCGGCGAGCCTGAAGGTGCCGCCGATGCACGTGGACACGCCGGTCACGCGCACGGCGCGGGCGCGCTACTATGCCGCGGTCGGCCGCATGGACGCCGACTTGGGCGCGGTCTTCGACGCCGCGCGCGAGGTGCTGGGCGAGCAGACGTTTTTCCTGACCACGTCGGACCACGGGGCGCAGTGGCCGTTCGGCAAATGGAGCCTCTACGACGGCGGCATCCGCACTCCGCTGATTGTGGTCTGGCCGGGCCGCGTGCGCCCGGCGACCCGCACGGCGGCGATGGTCAGCTGGATCGACCTTCTGCCGACGCTCGTGGACGTGGCGGGCGGCGCCGCGCCGGCGGGCATCGACGGGCGGTCGTTCGTGCCGGTCTTGCGCGGCGAGCGCGCGGAGCATCGGGACCGGATCTTCACCACGCACAGCAGCGACGGGCGCATGAACATCTATCCGATCCGCAGCGTGCGCACCGCGGACTGGAAATACATCCGCAACCTGCATCCGGAATTCTACTACTCGACGCACGTCGACATCGGGCGGTCGCCGGACGCCGGCGCGTATTTCGGCGCTGGTCCGGCGTTATCACGAGCGCCCGGCGGAGGAGCTTTACGACCTCGCGGCCGACCCGCTCGAGCAGCGCAATCTGGCCGCCGAGCCGGCCCACGCGGCGCGGTTGGCCTCGCTCCGGACGGAGGTCGACGCGTGGATGAAGAGCACCGGCGACCAGGGCACCGTGTTCGGGGCGCCGCGCCTGCTCACCGATCCGGATCGGGCGAAGCCGCCGGCGCCGGCCGCGGGCAAGAAGAAGAAACAGAACTGAACGCTCCGGGCGCGGCGCGTCTCCGCGAACCGGATGCGGGACGGCCCGGTCGGCCCGGTGGCGCGCGACCTTTTCAAGCTCGCGCAAGGCTGGCGCCGTCGTCACTACCCGCGGGCATGAATCGCATCGTAGCCATCGTCGGACGACCGAATGTCGGGAAGAGCCGCCTCTTCAACCGGCTCGCGCGGAAGCGCATCTCGATCGTGCACGACCAGCCCGGCATCACGCGCGACGTGATCTCGGCGGAGGTCGCCGACGGCGCCTACACGCTGCTCGACACCGGCGGTCTCGGCTACAAGGGCGTCGATACGCCGGCGGCGCTGACCAAGGCGTCGGAGCAGCAGGTGGAGTTCGCGATCGCGACGGCGGGGTTGATCCTCTTCGTCGTCGACGGTCTGAGCGGCCTGAGCGGGCTCGACGAGAAGATCGCCCAGTCGCTGCGCAAGGGCGGCAAACGCGTGCGGCTGGTGGTGAACAAGGCGGATTTCGGCGACGAGAAGGTGGCGCTCGACGAGGCCTACCGGCTCGGGTTCGGGGAGCCGCTGCGCGTGTCGGCCGAGCACGGCCGCGGCGAGGCGGAGTTGCGCACCGCCATCCTCGAGGCGATCGGGCCGGCGCCGTCGGAAGCGCCCGCGGGGACCAAGACCGCCGCGGATCCGCTCTGCGTTTGCTTCATCGGCCGCCCCAACGTCGGAAAATCCTCGCTCAGCAACCGGCTGCTCAAGAGCGACCGCCTGATCGTCAGCGATGTGCCGGGCACGACGCGCGACGCGATCGAGCTGCCGTTCGAGTTCGAGGGGCGCGATGGGAAGAAGTATCCGTTCAAGCTGATCGATACCGCGGGCATCAAGGCGGCGACGAAACTGGCGTCGCCGGTGGAGTATTTCTCACGGCTGCGCTCGCTCGATGCGATCAAGCAGACCGACGTGGTGTTCCTCGTGCTCGACGCGCTCGACGGCGTCACGCAGCAGGACAAGGCCATCGCCGGCGAGGCGATCAAGGAGGGCAAACCCATCGTCGTGGTGGTCAACAAATGGGACCTCGTGCAGGCCGGGTTCAAAAAGGCGGGCGGGTTCGCGCCCTACAAGAGCGAGCGCGATTACCGCGAGAAATACGAGAAGGCGCTCTTCGACCGGCTGTTTTTCACGCCCGGTTCGCCGCTGATCTTTGTCTCGGCGATGAGCGGCTTCGAGGTGGACCGCATGCTGAATGCGGCCGTGAAACTCAACCGCACCCTCGACAAGAAGATCCCGACGGCGAAGTTGAACGCGATTCTCGGGTTCCTCGCCGAGCGGAATCCGCCGCCGGCGATCGGCGGCAAGCGTTTTCGGATCTACTACGCGACGCAGACCGGCACGCGGCCTTTCCGGATCAAACTCTTCTGCAACCGCGAGGAGAAACTCTCGGAGCAATACCGGCGTTATCTCGAGGCCGGTCTGGTCGAGGAACTCGATCTGAAGGGCTGTCCGATCTACTTCGATCTCGTCGGCAAGGTGAAGGACGACGTGCGCGGCAGCCGCGGCGGCGGCAACGCGTCCGCCGAGTATCGGGCCGAACACCAGCCGAAGTGGGCGGTCGCGGAGAAGAACGAAGTCGAGGACGACTGAGCCGGCGCAGCGCGCGTCGCCGTGGCGCGTGCCAAATAGTGCGGGCCGCGGCCGCACGGGCGGCAAGCGGGCCTGACCGAAACGTCGGTGACTTGGAGTGGGGTGGGGCGCGCCGCGGCCCGGATCAGGTTGGGCGGTGACGCCGGGGCGGACTGCGCGGTCAGCGCTTGTGTTTCCGCTGCCGGTATTCGTCGCCGCTCATGAGCGTCGCGCGCAGGTCGCGCTCGCTCATGCCCTTTTCGCGCATGAGCCGCTCGTAGGTCGCGTAGCCGGCGGGGTCCGGATCGCGGCCGAGAATCTCGCGGTAGGCGCGCGTGATGGCGGTGCGGATGTAGGTATCGCGCCCTTCGTGGCTGCGCCGGAGGTCGTCGCGGATCTGGCCTTGCGTCCAACCTTCGCGCCACTTGGCGCGGTAGTTGGCCAAGCCGTTGGGATCGGGGTCGCGACCGAGGACCTCGCGATAGATCTGCGTGATCGCCGTCGTGGGGTCGATGCCGCGGGCCTCGTCGCTGCGCTGCAGCTGGCGGATCACGTCGCGCTCGGTCCAGCCGTCGTTGATCACGCGCTCGCGGTAGGTGCGGAGACCGGCGGGATCGGGCGGGCGGCGCAGCACTTCGCGAAACGCCTGCGTGATCATCGCGTCGACCGCGCGCAGATCAACGATCTGCCGGGGGGGAGGCGGCGGCGGACGCGGCACGACCACTACGGCCGGAGGCGGCGGTTGCGGGCGCGGCACGACGACGACGGTCGGGGGCGGACTCGGGGGTGTGACGGGAATGGTTTCCCGGGGCGCGGGGCGGGGCGATGGCGCCGCCGGGGCAACCGGGGTGGGGGCGGTCACGTTGACCGAGAGGATGGCGCGGTCCCAAGTGGCACCGGCTTGGCCGCTGCGCGGGGCGGCATAGAGGTCGGGGATGCTGCGGGTGATCTCGAGTTGGTCGCCGCGGTAGCCGGCGGAACTGGCGACGAGGGCTTTGGCTTGGCCGTCCACGCGCACGGAGGAGATCGCCCCGGCCCACGATTTCCCGCCCGACTGGGCGAGTTGATCGAGATTATCAACCGACGCTCCGGCCTCGATCGTGAGCGCTTCGCCTTTGAAATTCGGTTCCGTGTAGAACGTCACCCGGTCGGGACTGAGCGGCGCGGAGTCCTGCGCGGCCAACGGGGCGAGGCAGGACACGACGCAGAGAAACCGGGCGAGGAGGGCGACGGCGGAACGAAACGGCGAAGTCATGGCGGATGGGCGGCGGCGGACCGCGTGGGGAACGGTCAGGCGTGACGGCCCTTGAACGTGAGTTCGGCGACCGCGCTCTTGTCGAGATGGCCGAGGCCGAGGGCGACGAGAGTGTCGTATTGCTGCTTGGTGGCGCCGGCGAGGGGCAGGCGAAGGCCGGCCTGCACGCCCAGGGTCCACGCGATGGTGGAATCCTTGGCGGCGTGGGCGGCCGAGAAGAAACAGTCGTGGGCGCGGTTCTGCATGTCCTCGCCGTCGGTTTTGAGGACCTGCGAGTTGGCGCCGGTCTGGAGGAACACTTCGCGCAGCATATCGAGGTCGAGGCCGAGCGCGGACCCGAGGCCGAGGCCCTCGGCGAGGGCGGCGGTGTTGATGTTCATGACCATGTTGACGAGGGCCTTGACCTGCGCGGCCTGGCCGGTGGTGCCGATGTAGCGCAGCGCGGTGCTGAGTTTGGCGAGGATCGGTTGCACCCGGTCGAAGGTGGCGCGGTCGCCGCCGCACATGAGGTAGAGCGTGCCGTTGCGGGCCTGCGGGATGGAGGAGGCCATGCAGCCTTCGAGCGTCACGGCGCCGGCCGCGAGGGCGCGGCGCTCCACCTCGACGTGAGTGGCGGGCGAGATCGTGGCGCAGTTGACGAAGACTTTGCCGGCGGCGCCGACGAGGAGGGAGTCGCCGGCGGAGGCGAAGACGGCGAGTTGCGCCGCGTCGTCGGTGACGACGGTGAAGATGACGTCGGCAGCCGCGGTCACCTGGGCGAGGGAGGTGGCGGACACGGCGCCCAGTTCGGCGGCGAGGGCTTGGGCGGTCGGGGCGTGGACGTCGTGGACGGCGGTGACGGCGTAGCCGCAATCTTTGAGCCGGCGCGCCATATTGGCGCCCATGCGACCGACACCGACGAAGGCGATTTTTTCGGACATAGGGAGGACGGGGGTTCGGACGTGACGAGGGAAGGGTGAATTCAAAAAACTCGGCGAGGGCCGGACGCGAGTCCGGCTTGCGGACGTCTCAGCGGGCGAGGAACGGGTTGTGCAGCTTTTCCTGGGCGAGGGTCGTGAGCGGGCCGTGGCCGCTGGCGATCACGGTGTCGCGCGGGAGCGTGAGGATCTTGTCGCGGTTGTTGCGCACCTGATCGGCGAAGTTCGTCGGGCTGCCGCCCATCGAACTCGCGAAGAGCGAGTCGCCCACAAACGCCACCGGCCAACTGAGGCCCGTGACGAAGAATGTCGTCATGCCCGGGGAGTGCCCGAAGGTGAAGAGTGTCTTCACGGCGAGAGAGGCGACGTGGAAGTGGGCGTTTTCCTTGAAGGTTTTGGCTCCCGGATAGTCCACGGGCTCGAGTTCGCTCGCCCAAATCTCGGCTTTGGTGGCGGTCGCGAGGCGATCGAGCGCGGCGATGTGGTCCGGGTGGGTGTGCGTGATGAAAATGTAGCGCACGGTCAGCTTTTCGGCCGCGATAAGGTCGAGCATCTCGCTGCAGTCGGCGCCGGCGTCGAAAACGGCGGCGAGGCGGTCGCGGGGGTCCCAGGCGAGATAATTGTTCACCGTCATGTCCTTCCACGCGGTGTTGAAGGCGGCGAAGCCCTTCGGAAAGTCGGGCAGTTGCGGATACCAGCGTTTGTGGGCCAATGCTTCCAGGGCGTCCGGCGAGAGGCGGAGGTGCCGCGCAACGCGGCGGATCACGGCATCGATGCGCTGGCCGTCCTTCACCGCGGCGAGGTCGGCTTCGGTGACATCGGCGCGCTTGGCCAGGTCGGCGTCGGTGATCTGCAGGCCGCGCTGGGCTTTGTTGATGACGTCGTTGAAATTGTCCTCGAGCGGGATGCGGGCCATGGGGCGACTAAAGGGCTCCGGTCGCATGCCGCAAGCTGGATGGCGGGCCGGCCCGGCGCGTGGCTTCCGGCTGGTTTTCGGCCGAGGCCGGGCTAGGGTCCGAGTCGCCATGCTCGTCACCGGCATCCTCAATCCCCATCTGCTCTCCTTGCTCGCCCGGGTGCGCCACACCAACACGCTTGTGGTCGCGGACCGCGGATTTCCGTCGTGGCCGGGAGTGGAGGCGGTGGATCTGTCCCTCGTCGACGGCGTGCCGACGGTGCTGCAGGTGCTGGCCGCGATCCGGCCCAACTTCATCGTGGCCGAAGCCTATATGGCGGCTGAATTTCTGCAGGCGAACGGGCAGCCGATCCGCCGGCGATTCGCGCGCGCCTTGGGCGGCGTGCGCGTCGTGCATGAGCCGCATGTCGAATTGAAACGCCGCGTCCCGGGTGCGGTCGGTTTGGTCCGCACGGGCGACGTCGTCCAATATGCGAATATCGTGCTCGTATCCGGGTGACACGGACCGGCGAGAAATCGCGTTGCCTCCCGGAGGGCGGAGCCGCTTTGTTCGCGTCTTTCCATGAGCACATCCTCCGATTATCTCGCGTCGCTTTATTCGCTGCAGGGCAAGGTTGCCGTCGTAATCGGCGGCACCGGTGAACTTTGCGGCGCCATGGCCGAAGGTCTCGCCGGGGCCGGCGCCGAAGTCGTGTTGGTCGGGCGCAACGAAGAAAAAGCCAAGCCGCGGCTCGACCGGATCGCGGCGGCGGGCGGCAAGGGTTATTTCGTCTCGACCGAAGCGAGCGACAAGGCGGCGTTGCAGCAGTTGCTCGACACCGTGCTCAAGCGCTCCGGCCGCGTGGACATCGTGGTCAACGGCGCCGGCGTGAATTCCGCGACGCCGTTCACGGACATCGGCGAGGATGAGTTCGACCGGATCGTGAAGATCAACCTCAAGGGCGTGTTCCTGGGCTGCCAGATTTTCGGGAAATACCTGGTGGATCGCGGCGAGGGCGGGTCGATCATCAATCTCGGATCGATGTCGGGTATTGTGCCGCTCTCGCGTGTATTCACTTACTCGGCCACCAAGGCCGCGGTGCACAACCTCTCGAAAAACCTGGCACGCGAGTGGGCGCCTAAGCGGGTCCGGGTAAATACCCTTGTCCCCGGCTTTTTTCCCGCGGAGCAGAACCGCAAGATCCTGTCGCCCGAGCGCGTGGCCTCGATCCTCGGGCACACGCCGATGAAGCGCTTCGGGGAGGCCAAAGAGTTGGTCGGCGCCACCTTGCTGCTGGCGAGCGATGCCGCGGGCGGCTTTATCACGGGATCGGAAATCGTCGTCGACGGCGGATATCACGCCATGACGATCTGATTATTTTACGGGCAAATCTATAGATTCCTCAATATTGGCTTGCTATACCGGCCGAGGGCACGCTTGGTAGCGCCACTATGGTCACTGAAAAACTGAAAGAACTGGAAGCTGCCCGAGCCAAACTCGCCTCGCTCGAGCAATCGATCGCCGCCGAGCGCCAGGCCGAGCTGGCCGCGCTGCCGGCTAAGCTCGGTTACGCCTCGGCCGCCGACTTTCTGTCGGCGTTCAAGGCCGCCACGGGTGCCACGGGTGCCGCGGGTGCGAAGCGCGGGCGCAAGGCCGGCAAGGCCAAAGCCGCGGGCAAATCCGGCCGCAAGGCCCGTGTTCCGATAACCGACGAGATCCGCGCGCAGGTGAAGAAACTCGTCGACGCCGGCAAATCCGGGGCGGAAATCGCCAAGGCCGTCGGTATCTCCCTGCCCAGCGTGCAGAACGTGAAAAAGGCGCTTGGCTTGGTGAAAAAGCGCTGAGTGCCGGCACCGCACCGCACGACTCCGAAGCCCCGGGCGCGCCCCGGGGCTTTTTTTTGGCCGCACACGAGCCGCCGTCGATTCCCGGCAGCATGCGAGGGCGACGCAACCGGAGTTCACCGGGCCGCCGGAGTTCGGAGAAAGGGCCGGGGCCGCGAATCGGATCGCGTCGCATAGGCCCCTCCGATCGTGCGGGTAAATGGCGTATAGTTACCAGGTCGGTTTGGGCTCTATAATTTCAGGCCCGCTCGGGCGCCGGCGGCTCAATGCGATGGCAGCCATCGCCATGCGGTGCCCGTCCGGCTCAATAACGCGCCATCGCCGGATCAATCCCGGCGGCCCAAGCATCGATTCCTCCGGCAATATTGGTCGCGGCAGCAAACCCCCGGCTGCGCAAATATTCGGTCACGCGGCGGCTGCGCCCGCCGGCATGGCAAAGAATCAACAGCTGACGGTCGCGGGGGAGGGTCTCGGCCTCCTCCGGAATCCGGCGCATCGGGATGTGCCGGGCGCCGGGGACGCGGCAGATTTCCAGCTCGAAGGGCTCACGCACATCGATGATCAAAGCGGTGGTCGGCGAGGCCGTGGCGAGGCGGTGCGCATCCTGCACCGAGCATTCGATAGGGTAGTCGGATTCCGGCATAGGTGAGGGCGCCGCGCAGGCGCGGGCGGTGTAGCGGTCAGCGTCCAGCGCAACCAACGTGCGCTGCGGACCGCACGCCGTGCATTGCGGCCGCGGGGCGAGCGCCAGGGATGTCATGCGCTGCGCGAATGCGTCGTAGGTCAGCAGACGGCCGCGGAGCGTCTCGCCGAACCCCACGACGAGTTTGATCGCCTCCAGCGCCTGAAGACTGCCGATGACTCCGCAAAGGGCTCCGACCACCCCGACTTCGCCGCAGCCGGGCACCGCTCCGGCGGGTGGGGCCTCGGGAAAGAGGCAGCGGTAACAGGGGCCGCCGGCCGCGGGGTGGAACACGCTCACCTGCCCCTCGAACTTGTAGACACTGCCGTAGACGAGCGGTTTGCCGGCGAGGCATGCGGCGTCGTTGTGCAGGTAGCGCGACGCGAAATTGTCCGTGCCGTCCAGCACGAGGTCGTAGGCGGAGAAGATCCCGAGCGCGTTGCCGACGGTGATGCCGTCCGGATGCGTCACGACGCGCACGTGCGGATTCACCGCCCGCAGGCGTGCGGCGGCGGAGTCCACCTTGGGGGCGCCAACCGAGCTGTCGCCGTGCAGCAATTGCCGTTGGAGGTTGTGGACCTCGACCCGGTCGAAATCGGCGATCCCGAGCGTGCCGACGCCGGC
>JBILLY010000835.1:0-2920 GCA_044375835.1 Opitutaceae bacterium | reverse complement strand
GGGCACGTCCTGCACCGCGATCTTCGCGTCGATCGCCATCGCCGCCGCCGTCGCCGCCGACTGGCCGAGAATCATGAACACCGGCTCCATGCGGATCGACCCGAACGCGATGTGCGAACTCGAGAGGCACACCGGCACGAACAGGTTCTCCGCCTGCCCGCGCTTCGGCACCAGCGAGCCGTAGGCGATCGCGTAGGGCCCGCCGGCCGAGACGCCGATGTCGCCCTCGTTCTGCACGTAGCCTTCGGGCGTGATGTAGCGCTGCACGTTGTGCGAATCGATCGTGTAGCTGCCCATGCCCACCGAGTCCGGCGTCGGCTTCTTTTTCCGCAGATGGTTCTCCGTCATCACGAATTCCCCGATCATCCGCCGCGCCTCGCGCACGTAGATCTGGTGCGGCCAGCCGCCGTTGTCCTTGAACTCGTCCTTCGGCAGACCCCACTTGCTCATCTGCGTGCGCACGTCCGCCGGCACGCGCGGATCCGTCGTGATGAAATACAGCCAGCCCTTCTGGTAGGTCTCGTGCTCCTTGATGATCTCGCGGCGCCGCGCGTAGCTCGCATCCGGGTAGTCGTAGTTCATCCCGATGTTGTCGGTGCTGAAGGGGCCGTGGTTGTTGGTGTCCGTCTTGCGGTTCGGGATCGGGTCGAACTTGCCGAACGTCTCCGTCCAGCCCGCCGCGTAAATGCGCGCCAGCAGCTCGTATTGCTTCGGGTCGTAGCCCTCCGGCTTCGCGAAAGGGATCCGGTTTTCAGGATGATCCGTCAGGCACATGCGGAAGCAGTAGGCCTGCACCTTGTCGTCGCCTTCGCCGAACTTGCCCGGATGCGCCGCGCTCACCCGCGACAGCACGCCGCTCTTCGGGTCGCCCGGCACCACGTAGGGGCTGATCTTTTCCTTCAGCACGCCGAAGTGGTGGCGGTGGTGCAGCACGCCGGTCTGCACGCCGTTGTGCTCCTCGCCGTAGACGCGGTTGGCCTCGCGCCCCACGTGGTAGCTCACGCCCGCAGCGGCCATCAGGTCGCCCTCGTAGGTTGTGTCGATGAACATTTTCCCGCCGAAGGTCTTCCCGCTCAGCGTCGTGATCGACGCGATGCGCGCGCCGTTTTTCTTCACGCCCTTGGCGCGGTCCAGCCACTCGTCGCGCAGCACCGGGATGCCGTGCTCGCGCACGAGGTCGTCGAAGACCTTCTCCGCCACGCTCGGCTCGAAGATCCACATCGTCCGCTGCGCGCCGTCGATCGCCGGCGTGCCCTGGCCCTTGTTGCCGTAGTCGTCCTTCTTCTGCCATTTCCACGCCGCCGCCGTGTCGTAGTGCTTCCACACCCGGTGGTAGAACTCGCGCGCCAGTCCGCCGATCACCGCCTTGTTGCCCGTATCCGTCCAACCGAGACCGCCGCTCGAAAGTCCCCCGAGGTGCTTGTCCGGGCTCACGATCACGACCGTCTTGCCCATCGTCTTCGCCTGCACCGCCGCGGTCACCGCCGCGCTCGTGCCACCGTAGACGACCACATCGTAGTCCGCCGCCCGGATCGTCGCGCCGCCCAGCAGCGCCGCCATCGCCAAACCGAAAAATGCCTTGGGGGTATTCATGCGCCGTCCTGATTGCGGCCCCAAACTCCGCTTGTCCAGCTCCCGCCCGGGAACTTTCGCCGCGCCGGCGCGCGCCCGTGCGCCCGAACCCATGGTAGCCGCGCACCCGCGCCGCATAACGATTCCGTGACGCCGCGCCGCCTCCCTTGACCGCGTCCGACCCGGGGCCTTGGCTCCGCGCGTGGTCACACCGCTTTACCCGCTCCCGGCCGCGCAGTCGCTTTCGCGCCGTTCGTTTCTGCAGGGCTCCGCCTCGTTCGCCGCCGCCGCCCTGGCCTCCAATTCCCGGCTGCTCGGCTCCACGCCCGCCGCCACGCCCAAACTCGCCAACTACCCCTTCGCCCTCGGCGTCGCCTCCGGCGAACCGGCCACCACCAGCGTCGTCCTCTGGACCCGCCTCGCGCCCAAGCCCCTCGAGCCCGGCGGCGGCATGCCCGCCGCCCCCGTTGTCGTCTGGTGGGAAGTCGCCGACGACGAGAGCTTCAAATCCATCGTCCGCTCCGGCACCACCCTCGCCAACCCGCACTGGGCCCATTCCGTCCACGCCGAGGTCGAGGGGCTCCGCCCCGACCGCTGGTATTGGTATCGCTTCCGCGCCGCCGGCGAGGTCAGCCCTGTCGGCCGCACCCGCACGTTGCCGCCCACCGCCGCCGTGCCGGAGAAACTCCGCTTCGCCTTCGCCTCCTGCCAGCACTACGAGTCCGGCCTCTTCACCGCCTACGACCACATGGCGCGCGAGGACCTCGACCTCGTCGTCCACCTCGGCGACTACATCTACGAGGGCGCCGCGCGCGACGGCGGCGTCCGCCGCCACAACAGCCCCGAGATCTTCACCCTCGACGACTACCGCGCCCGCTACGCCCTCTACCGGCTCGATCCCGCCCTGCAGGCCGCGCATGCCATGGCGCCGTGGTTCGTCACCTGGGACGACCACGAGGTCGCCAACAACTACGCCGCCGACATCCCCGCCAAGCCCGTCCCGCGCGACGAATTTCTCAAGCGCCGCGCCGCCGCCTACCAGGCCTACTACGAGATGATGCCGCTGCGCCGCAGCGCCCTGCCCACCGGACCCGACATGCTGCTCTACCGCCGCCAGGGCTTCGGCCGGCTCGCCTCGTTCCACATTTTGGATACGCGCCAGTATCGCACCGACCAGCCCCAGGGCGACGGCCGCAAACCGTGGAACGACATCCTCCTCGATCCCAAGGGCACCCTGCTCGGCGCCAAGCAGCGCGACTGGCTCACCCTCGGCCTCGAGCGCTCCCCCGCCACCTGGAACATCCTCGCCCAACAAGTCATGATGGCCAGGGTCGACGTCACCCCCGGC
>JBILLY010000834.1:0-2922 GCA_044375835.1 Opitutaceae bacterium | reverse complement strand
CGACGGGCAGGCCGCCGCCGATGATTTTGCCGAGGCAGGTGAGGTCGGGGACGATGTTTTCCCGCTCCTGCACGCCGCCGCGGGCGATGCGGAAACCGGTCATGACCTCGTCGAAGATGAGCACGGTGCCGTGCTTGGCCGTGATCTCGCGGAGGTAGGCGAGGTAGCCGGGGTCGGGCATGATGAAGCCGACGTTGCCGCAGTAAGCCTCGATGATGACGCCGGCGATCTGGCCGGGATTGGCGGCGAAGGCGGCGTCGAGCGCGGCGCGGTCGTTGTAGGGGAGGACGATGGTCTCGCGGGCGAAGGCGGCGGGCACGCCGGCGCTGTCGGGATTGCCGTGGGTGAGGGCGCCGGAGCCGGCGGCGACGAGCAGCGAGTCGGAATGGCCGTGGTAGCAGCCGGAAAATTTGACGATCTTGTCGCGCCGGGTGAAGCCGCGGGCGAGGCGGATGGCGGACATGGTGGCCTCGGTGCCGCTGTTGCACATGCGGACTTTCCGGATCGAGGGGACGAACGAAACGATGAGCTCGGCCATCTCGACTTCGAGCGGGTTGGGCGTGCCGAAGGAGGTGCCGTGATCGAGGGCGGCGGCGATGGCGGCCTTGATGGCGGGGTGGTTGTGGCCGTGGATGGCCGGGCCCCAGGTGCAGACGAAGTCGATCAGCTCGCGGTCATCGGCGGTGATCAAGGTGGCGCCGCGGGCGGCCTTGACGAAAAACGGGGCGCCGCCGACGGAGCGGAAGGCGCGGACGGGGGAATTGACGCCGCCGGGGATGAGCTTTTGCGCGCGGGCGAAGAGGGAGTCGGAGAGCGGGGAGTTGGCTGACATTTTTCGTTTACCACTAATGCACACGGATGAACTTGAATAGGGGGAATTCAGACGACGCGGCGGGACCACTGGAGACGCGGTGCGGCGCCGAAGTTGATTAGGTAGCCGACCCGTTTGCGGGTCGCGCGGAGTTCATTGAGGAGCTGGGCCTCGTGCTCGGGTGCGATGGCGCGGACGGCTTTCAACTCCACGACGATTTCGGCATGAACGAGCAAGTCGGCTTCGTAGTGTTTCTTCAGCAGCTGCTCTTTGAAGACCACTTGGAGATGCGGTTTTGAAATGAATGGAATCCGACGGGCCGCCAATTCGAGTTCGATCGCTTCCTGGTAAACCTCCTCAAGAAAGCCTGCACCGAGATGGTTGTAGACTTCAAAGGCTGCACCCATGAGTGCGTAACCCTCGGCTTCATACAGCAGCGTATCGTTCGCGCCGGTGATCATGGCTTCTTTTGGATCACTGATGAGGTCAGAAATCGGAGGGAGATCGAGGGATCGCGGGAGATGGTTTCTGAATTCCCATTATTCCTCCGACATTGTGGCTTGGATGAGTGGTTGACGTTCTCAGCTCACGTATTTCTGGACGATCGGGATGCGGCGGCCGACGCCGAAGGCCAAGGGGGTGATCTTCAGGCCGGGGGCGGCTTGCTTCCGCTTGTATTCGTTGAGGTCGACCTTGCGGACGATGTCGTTGACCACGGCTTCGGCGAAGCCTTGCGCAACGAGGTCGCGGCGACTCAGGCCTTCCTCGACGTAGCCTTTGAGGATCGCGTCGAGCACGTCGTAGGGCGGGAGGCTGTCCTGGTCGGTCTGGTTGGGGCGGAGCTCGGCGCTCGGCGGCTTGTCGATCGAGGAGACGGGGATGATCTCGCGTTCGCGGTTGATCCAGCGGGCGAGGGCGTAGACCTGCATCTTGAAGACATCGCTGATGACGGCGAGGCCGCCGCACATGTCGCCGTAGAGCGTGCAATAGCCGACGGCGACTTCGCTCTTGTTTCCCGTGGTGAGGAGGAGGGCGCCGAATTTGTTGGAGAGCGCCATCATGAGGACGCCGCGGATGCGGGCCTGGATGTTTTCCTCGGCGACGTCGCGCGGGCGGCCGGCGAAGAGCGGGGCGAGGGAGGTCTCGCAGGCGGCGACGGCGTCGGCGATGGCGATGGTCTCGAAGCGGACGCCGAGGTTCCGGGCGAGGACGCGCGCGTCGTCGCGGGAATGCTGCGAGGAGATGGCGGACGGGAGCGAGACGCCGATGACGTTTTCCGGGCCGAAGGCGGCGGCGGCGATCACGCCGACGACGGCGGAGTCGATGCCGCCGGAGAGGGCGATGAGGGCGCGCTTGAAGCCGCTCTTGTGCGCGTAGTCGCGGAGGCCGAGGACGAGGGCGTCGAACATGTCGCGCAGTTCGTCCGCGGCGAAGTTGGGGGCGAAGGGGGAGGGGGAGAGTTGAAAGTTGAGATATGAAATTTGAAGGGCCGAACCGCCGGGGGCGGAGGCGAAGGGGTGGGTCGATGCGCCGGAGTTGGTCGCGGCGGAGCCGGTCGCGCCGGAGTTGGACGGGGCGGAGCCGGGGCCGGGCGCGCCGGGGCGGGCGGGGAGGTCGACGACGCGCAGGTCGGGAGCGAAGGCGGCGAGGCCGGCGCTGATTTTGCCCTGGGCGTCGCAGACCATCGAGCGGCCGTCGAAGATGAGTTCGTCGTTGCCGCCGACGCTGTTGACGTAGGCGACGGGGCAGCGAAGGGAGCGGGCGGCGTCGCCGACGACGAGGTGCTGGCGGACGGATTCCTTGGCGCTGTGCCAGGGGCTGGCGCTGAGGTTGACCATCAGGTCGCAGCGCTGCTCGGCGAGTTGTTCGATCGGGATGCGGCCGCTGTAGAGGCGGCGCGTGCTGAGGGCGGGGTTGGTCCAGATGTCCTCGCAGATGGTGATGCCGATGCGCTGGCCGGCGTGCTCGACCACGGCGGGGCAGGTGGCGGGCTCGAAGTAGCGGTCCTCGTCGAAGACGTCGTAGGTCGGCAGGAGGCACTTGCGGGCGACGGCGCCGACTTTGCCGCGGTAGCAGTAGGCGGCTGAGTTGAAGAACGGGCGGCCCTTGCC
>JBILLY010000833.1:0-2932 GCA_044375835.1 Opitutaceae bacterium | reverse complement strand
GACCCTCGACGACAACTTCGGCGACGACCCCATCGGCCAATCCCTCGAGCGCATCGATCCCCTCCTGTCGCGCTACGACGCCGCCCTCGCCTCGCTCGGCGAACAGGAATTTTTCCGCAAAAACCTTGAGGAATTGCTCGGCGAGACCCCGTTCGACTCCTCGCGCCCGCCCTTCGCGCTCGGCGAACGCCGCACCTGAGTCGCCGCCGCCCGCGACCGCCCGCCGCGCGCGCCGCACCCGCCGCCGCCCCGCCGGCGGCCGCCGCTCCGCCTGCCGCCGTTTCCCGCGGAATTCACCCTTGCCACCCTCGTCCCCCGACCTACCGTCCCCCGTTTTCTCCCCATGATTTCCTGGATCCAGCGAAACTTCCAACAGCACTTTCGCGGTTTGTTCGCCGTGCTGCTCGGTGTGATCATCGTCATGTTCGTCTTCACGATCGGCGCCCAGGGCACGAGCAGCCCTGACCGCCGCGGCGTCGTCGACCGCATGTTTTTCCGCTACAACCTCAGTCTGCAGTCCGACCAGGAAAAACTCTTCGGCGACGGCCAGCTCAGCTTCCAGCTGAACCCCAGCTACGAATACGGCAGCATCGAGAACTACTCCCTCACCCGCGCCGCCAAGCTCCACCTCGCCGACCAGTGGGGCATCCCCGCCACCTCCGCCGCCGAGATCACCGAACAGGTCAAAAAACTGCGCGCGTTCGCCGGCCAGGACGGCCAGTTCGATGCCAAGGCCTACCAGACTTTCCGCGACAACCTGAAAACCAACCCGCGCGGCCTGAAGGAGGCCGACATCGTCCGCATCGTCGGTGACGACGTGCGCGCCGAGAAAGTCCAGACCATCCTCGCCGGCCCCGGCTACATCCTCCCGTCCGACATCAAGACCCAGCTCGCGCGCACCGACACCACTTGGACTCTCGGCACCGCGACCGTCGACTACTCCGCCTTCAAGCCCGAGATCAAGCCGGCCGACGCCGAGATCGCCAAGTTCTTCGAAGAGTCCGGCGGCCGGTTCGACGTCCCGCCGCAGGTCGCCGTCGGCGTCATCGATTTCCCCGCGATGAACCACATCGGCAGCGTCGTCCTCAACGAAGCCGATGTCCGCGCCTATTACGACGCCAACCCCGCCCGCTTCCCCAAGCCCGCCGACGCCGCCAAGCCCGCCGGCGCGCCCAATGTCACCCCCGCCGCCGATTTCGCCGCCGTCCGCCCGCAGGTCGAAGCCGCCCTCAAAATCGAACGCGCCCAGAAACTCGCCGTCAAAGCCGCCAGCGACTTCTCCCTCGCCCTCTACGAGTCCAAGGCCAAAACCCCCGAGGCCGTCGCCGCCTTCCTCGAGAAGGCCAAGCGCACGCCCAAAGCCCTCGCCCCCTTCTCCCGCGAAGCCATGCCGCCGGAATTCGCCGGCTCCGCCGAAGCCGTCACGGAAGCCTTCCGCCTCGGCAAAGACCGGGTCGTCTCCGATGCCCTCGGCCTCCCCACCGGCGCCGTCATTCTCGTCTGGAAAGACTCCATCGCCTCCCGGAAGCCCGCGCTCGCCGAAGTCCGCGACAGGGTCGTCGCCGACTTTACCGAGGGTGAGCGTCGCAAGCGCTTCATCGAGGCCGGCAAGAAAGCCAAGACCGAGTTCGAAGCCCGCGTGAAAGCCGGCGAAACCCTCGAAAAAGCCGCCGCCACCGTCGCCACCGCCACCGGCCTCAAGATCGAAGCCAAAGCAATTCCCGCCTTCACCCTCCGCAACCGCCCGCAGGATCTCGACTACAACGTCTACGGCGCCCTCGAGCGCCTCGAAAAAGGCCAAGTCTCCGACATGGCCTTCGGCGGCGACAAGGGCTTCTTCGTCCACGCCGTCGACAAGCAGGCCCCCGACGTGAGCGACGCCAATCCCCGCGTCGCCGAGACCCGCACGCAACTCGCTTCGTTCACCTCCCGCATGGGCGCCACCGCCTACCTCTCCGAACTCGTGGAGCAGGAGCTGCCGGCGCCCGCGCGCCGCTGATCCGCGCCCATGGCCGTTGATCCCGTTGCTCGGCCACCCGCGGCAACGGGACTTTCCCTCCGCCGCATGTTGCGGCATTGAAGGGCCGCGATGCCCCTGCAGTTCTACGCCCCGCTCCGCCCGCCGTGCCGCCTCTGCGGCCCCGGCTTCGAGCGGCGCGAGACCGCCGGCACACCTCCCCTCGCCGCCTGTCCCCGCTGCGGCCAAGCCGTGCAACGTGCCGCCGTCCAAGCGGTAAATTCACCGCAACTTTCGGCACCGCTTTCCGTCTCGCGCGCCAAGCAGGCCGGCTTCACGGTCTTGAAGCGCACGCCGGGCGGTGAATATGAAAGACAGTAACTTTCACCCCTGCGCCGTGTTCTTCACCTCCAGTTCCGCCCGCTCCCCAATTTCCTTCGTCATGCCACGACACCTCGCCCGCGCCCTGCTCCTCCTCACGCTCCCCGCCGCCGTCATCGGCCAGACCGCCGCTCCCGCGCCCGCCATCACGATCGCCCCCGACAAGCCCTTCGCCCTCGAGGAAGCCATCGCGCTCGCGCTCAATCGCTCCTTCGGCCTGCAGATCCAAAACTACACCCTGCAAAACGCCCGCGAGGCCGTCACGATCCAGGAGGCGGTGTCCGATCCCGCCCTCACCGCCGGCTTCACCCGCTCGGTCAATCAATCGGCCTCGACCACCAGCCGCCTCGACGGCACCGCCGCCGTCGGCCCCCGCAGCGACAACACCGGCATGCGCTTCGGCGTGCAGCTGCCGCGCATCACCGCCACCAACGGCGCCCTCACCATCCAGACCAGCCTGTCGCGCGCCGCCACCAATTCGACCAACGCCCTGTTCAACCCCGCCTACCAGCAGAGCTACACCGCCAACCTCACCCAGCCGCTGCTCCGCGACTTCGGCCGCCAAGCCGCCCTCGCCGCCCTCGACAACGCCCG